>CAZUYI010000128.1:0-7353 GCA_964624095.1 uncultured Verrucomicrobiota bacterium
GCAACATCCGCTCGGCGCTGCGGGAGGCCTGCCGCTTCTACACCGAACTGGCGCGCGAGGGGGCCGCCATGGGGATTCTCAACATCGGCGGCGGGCTGGCCGTGGACTACGATGGCTCGCACACCAACTTCGGCAGCAGCCGCAACTACACCGAGCAGGAATACGCCTCCGACGTGGTGGAATCGGTCATGAACGCCATGAACGAGGCCGGCCTGCCCCACCCGGTCATCGTGAGCGAATCGGGCCGCGCCACGGTGGCCCACCATTCGGTGCTGGTGTTCAACGTGCTCGACGCCAGCCGGTTCGGGCCCCAGGCCGCGGCGGACGACGTGCCGGAGCGCTATCACGCCATGCTCCACAATCTGCGCGAGGTCCGGCAGGCGCTCTCGACCAAGAACCTCCAGGAATGCTTCCACGACGCGGTCTATTACCGCGACGAAATCCGCGGCCTGTTCACCCACGGGCACCTGAGCCTGCGCGAGCGGGCGTTCGGCGAGATGCTGTTCTGGGATATCATCTGCCGGATCGCCGTCGAAAGCAAGGACCGCAAGTACGTGCCGGAGGAACTCCAGGGGCTCGAAGTCGCCCTGGCGGACCTCTACTACTGCAACTTCAGCGTGTTCCAGTCGCTGCCCGACTCCTGGGCCATTGACCACCTGTTCCCCGTGATGCCCATTCACCGCCTGCTGGAAATGCCCACCCGCCAGGCGACCCTGGCGGACATTACCTGCGATTCCGACGGCAAGATTGACCGGTTCATTGACCTGCACGACGTCAAGTCCACCCTGCCCCTGCACGAGTTGCGCGGCGAGGATTACTACCTGGGCGTCTTCCTGGTCGGCGCCTACCAGGAGACCCTGGGCGACCTGCACAACCTGCTCGGCGGCACGAACGTGCTGCACGTCCGGCTGGGCAAGGACGGCGGGGTGGAATACGCCAACGAGATCGCCGGGGACACCGTGGCCGACGTGCTCTCCTACGTGGAATACGATCCGCGCGAGATGATCCAGCGTGTGCGTGTCCGGGCCGAACAGGCCGTCCGCGACGGGCGCCTCACGGCCATCGAGCGCCGCGAGATCATGTCGGCCTACGAGGCCGGCATGCGCGGCTATACCTACTTCGAAAGCTGACGGACTCCGGCGCGCCCGCGGCGCCCGGCCCCATGAACCGACGCACACCCCATGCCCCGTCGTTCACCTGGCTCCCGGAAGCCCAGCCCGCGCGGCCCGGCCGGGGGCCCGCCCCCTACGCCGTGCTGCCCGTGCCCTACGAGCGCACGGTCAGTTACGGGCGCGGCACAGCCCGCGCGCCGGCCGCCATCCTGGCGGCCAGCCGGCACATCGAGGGGTGGGACGAGGAAACCCTGCGCCCGCTCGACCTGCCCACCGAGACCCTCCCGCCCCCGGCCTGCCGCGGGGGAGACGAGCAGGCGCTGGACGCCATCCGGCGCGCCGCGCGGCCGGTCCTGCGCGCCGGGCGCTTCCTCATGGCGCTGGGCGGCGAACACACGATTTCCGCCCCGCTCATCGAGGCGGCCCGCGAGGCACATCCGGACCTGACCGTCCTGCACCTGGACGCGCACCTCGACCTGCGCGACGCCTTCCAGGGTTCGGTCCGCTCGCACGGCAGCGTGATGCGGCGCGTGCTCGAGCTCGGTGTTCCGATCGTCCCGGTCGGGATCCGGAGCGTCTGCGCCGAGGAATACCGCCTCATCCGGCGCCGGGCGCTGCCGGTGTTCTGGGCCCGCGACCTGGCCGGCGCGCCGGCCGCCCGCTGGGTGCCGGCGGTGCTCCGGCGCCTGGGCCCGACGGTCTACGTGACGCTCGACGCCGACGGCCTCGATCCGGCCCTGATGCCCGGCACCGGCACGCCGGAGCCCGGCGGACTGGGCTGGTACGCCGTCCTCGCGCTGCTGCGCCGAGTCTGCGAAGCCCGGCGCGTCGTGGCCGCCGACCTGGTGGAAGTGATCCCGACGCCCGGCCTGCCGGCCAGCGAGTACACCGCCGCGCGGCTGGCGGCCAAGCTCATGTGGTACCATCGCCTGGCGCAGCGGCCCGGCCGGGCGCCGTCCACCCCCGACCGAGGCGCGGAATGACCGGATCCCACCACCCCGCACCCGCCCGCCGGCCCGCCGGCCGGCTCCGGCCGGCCGCCCTCGGCCTGGCGCTGCTCCTGGCAGGCTGCGCGCCCCTGCTGCGCACCGGCGACGGCGTGCGCGTCTACGGGGACATCGTGCGCGGCGATCAGGAGCGGCGAGTGGTCATCACCACGCGCGATCCGGCGCTCCTCGAGCGCCTGGCCGTGTCCGACCCCGACGCCGACGTGCGCGCGGCGGCAGCCGAACGCGTGCGAGACCCGTCGCTCCTGGCGCGGATCGCGGACGCCGACCCGGATGTCCGCGTCCGCATGGCCGCTGTGCGGCAGATGGCCGATCCCGCCTTGCTTCGCCGCGTGACGGACGGCAACTCCGAGATCCTGGCGCGCCAGGCCGCCCTCGACCGGCTCAGCGATCCGGCCGTGCTCTACGACATTGCCATGCACAACAGCGAGTCCGCGATCCGCAAGGCAGCCGTCGAGCGACTCGGCCGCAACGACCTGCTCAACGAGGTCGCGTGGCACAACAGCGATCCCTTCATCCAGCTCTCCGCCGCCAGCCGCCTCACCGACCAGGCCCTGCTGACAGCCATTGTGAGGACCCATCCCGATCCGCTCGTGCGGCGCACCCTGTTGCGCGCCGTCACCGATCCGGCCGTGGTGGCCGACATCGCCTTCCGCGACGCCGACCGCGACCTGCGCAAGACCGCCGTTGACCTGTTGACCGACCCGCAGGCCCTCGAACACCTGGCCGCGCACGACGCCGACCCCATGATCCGCTTCCTGGCGGCCCGCCGGGTCAGCCATCCGGAGCTCATCCGGCGCCTGGCGCTCAGCGATCCCGACGCGCTCGTGCGCAAGACGGCGGTGGAGAGGATCGGCGACAGGGCGCTGCTGGTGCACGTCGCCGAGCACGATCCCGATCCCGAGGTCCGCACGGCCGCCATTGCCCGGCTCGATGGTCCTGCTCTGGCGGCCGTGCTGGATTCCGAGCCCGTGGCCGAGGCGCGGGTGCGCGCTGTCCAGCGCGTGACGGACCCCGAGGTCCTCAAGGCCGCCGCCCTTTCCGACGACTCGCCCGAGGAGCGGCTCGCCGCCCTGCAACGGATCGCCGACCGGCCCCTGCTGGCCGCCATTGCCCGCACCGATCAGGACCTCCAGGTCCGGCTGGCCGCGATCGCCCGGGTAACTGACCAGGCGACCCTGGAGGCCATCGCCACCGGCGACGTGCGCCAGGAAGCCCGGGCGGCCGCCGCCGCCCGGGTGGTGGACCAGGCCGTCCTGAAGGACGTGGCCCTGCGCGATTCGCACCGGTCGGTGCGCCAGGTGGCCGTCGAACGCATCACCGACCCGGCGCTGATCGAGGAACTTGTCCGAAGCGCCAATCCAGTCGTGCGGCAGCTCGCCGCCGCCAAGTTGGTCAACGCCGCCGTGATCCACGACTTGTGCCGCAACGATCCGGTGCCCGCGGTGCGCAAGGCGGCGCTCGAGCGGGTGCTCGCGCCCGAGGTGCTCGAGCTCGCCGCGCGCGAGGACCACGACCCGGACGTCCGCAAAGCCGCCGTCCGCAAGTTGGTCGACGGCGAAGCCCTGGCCCGCATCGCGGAATCGGATCCGGATTCCGGCGTACGCGGGGAAGCCCGCGACCGCCTCCATGCCCTCACGGCAAGCGGCTCGCGCACGACCCTCTGAGGCCGCGCGGCGGCCGACCGACGGCACGCGCCATGATGATCCATCCGGGAGAACCCTATGGCCACCCACCCTGACCTGTCCCTGCCGCGCGAGCCGGGCGTCGTGTATGATTGCGACCGGCTGCAGGCCATTCTGCCGCATCGGTACCCGCTGCTCATGCTCGATCGGCTGCTTCTCTTCCCCGCCGGGCGGCAGGCCGTAGGCCTGAAGAACGTCACCATCAACGAGCCGCACTTCCAGGGTCATTTCCCCGGCAATCCCGTGCTGCCCGGCGTCCTGATGCTCGAAGCCATTCTCCAGACCGGCGCCGCCTGCATTCGCCAGGTTCTCGGCGTGTCCCGCGACATGGCCTTCCTGCTCGCCCTGCGCGACGTCAAGTTCCGCAAGCCCGTGGTGCCCGGCCAGCGTCTCATGACCCGGGTGTCCATCACGCGCGAGCGGCGCGGCGTCGTCCACTTCACCGGCACGGCGTCCGTCAACGACGCCCAGGCCTGCCAGGCGTCGTTCAGCCTGGGCTTGACGCCCGCCCTGCCGAAGCCCGTCACGCCCGAGGAGTTTGCGCCCGCCCTGGCCTTGAAGCAGGTCCCGCTGGGCGCCGTGCCGATCGAGGACGTCAACGGGGTCATGGCCATCATTCCGCACCGCTATCCCTTCATGCTCGTGGACGCGATCTACCACAAGGGGGAAGGCCGCGTGATCGGGCTCAAGAACGTCACGGGCAACGAGCCCTTCTTCAACGGCCATTTCCGCCAGTTCCCCGTGATGCCCGGTACGCTGCTCATCGAAGCCATGGCCCAGGTGGGAGCGGCCTTTATTCTCAGCAAGCCGGACTACGAGGGGAAGATCGGCATGTTGATGTCCGTCGAGTCGGCGCGCTTCCGGCGCCCGGTCCGGCCAGGCGATCAACTCCTGATTGACGTGTGCCACACGGTGGCGCGGCCGCGTGTCGGCAAGGCCCGCGGGGTGATCTACATCGGCCCGCACCCGGCGGCGGCGGCCTCGATCTCCTTCGTCATCGTGGATCGGACGGACCCGACATGAACGGCCCGCGCGCGTACCGCCCCTGCGCCGCGGCGCTTCTCGCGGCGCGGCTCCTGTCCGGCGCCCCCGCCCCGGCCGCCCAGCCGGACCTCGAGCCGCCGGCGCCCATCGTCTATGCGGGCGCCGACGAGGTCCTCGCCCGGGTCCGCGCCGTTCTGTACACGCACCCCGTGCTCCTGCGGGGCGAACTGCTCAAGGGCCGCGCGCGCGGCAAGCTGGACCGGATCGCCTTCTTTGACGCCCATCTCGATTTCACCGCCACCCCGCCCCGCGCCGAGTACACGCTCTCCGACGCCTTCGGGGCGCCGACGGAGCAACTGACCCTCGTGCAGGCTGGGGCGGGCGTCTGGCGGCGCACGTACGCGTGCGGGCGCCCGCTCGAACCGGCGCCGGCCCCGCCCGGCGAGGCGCTGATCGCCGGCAGCGACGTTGCCTGGAATGACTTGAGCCTGGCCTTCCTGTGGTGGACGGGCGGCGTCCTGGCGGGGCGCGAGCGGTTCCTGGAACGGGACTGCCTGGTGCTCGAATTTGCCCCGCCCCGCGCCCCGCGGCTCACCCGCCTGTGGATTGACGAGCGATGGCTGCTGCTGATCAAGCTCGAGGAATTCGATGCCGCGGGACACCTGGCGCGACGGGTGTCCGTGCGCACCTTCAAGAAAGTCGAGGACACCTGGTTCATCAAGGACCTCGATGTCCGGCGCTGGCCGGGTAACCACCGGACCTTGATCCGGCTCACAGACGCCTCCGTGGCCGATGCGCCCGAGCCTGAGACGCCGTCGTTTCCCCACCCGGTTCCAGCCACAGGAAATGCCACCCGCCCCTTCCAGGCAGGCCGCAAGCCTGGCTCGGCGCCGCCGGCATGACGTTCCGCCCGGCTCCCCGTTGGGCTGCCCGGCCGTCCGGGCAGCCGATGGCCACGCGGATCACTCGCGGCCGGAGTGCGTGGAACCGGGCGCCGGTTGCGGAGACCCCCCGTACAGCGTCTCGGTGACTCGCACGCGCCGCTGACGAGCCGCCCCAAAGGCAATCCGCCACGGCGACGGCGAGGCACGCGGGAACAGCCGACGTCATCCGGCTTTGAAAAGAGGGCTGGAAACAGATGTGTCTGCCGCGTATCATGGTTATGAACAAGCCTGTTGGAACGGAACAGATGAGGCTCCGGAAATTCATGGTCAATGCGGCCGCCTGGCTTCTCCTCGTTGCTGTCCTGCTGAAGGCGTGGGTGACAAACACGCTTCGGCTGACTCCTGAATTCCGGCTCCTGGCCGCCTGAGCCGTCACCCAGTTGCCGTCAGCGTGTTGGCCGAAGCGGAAGTCCGAGGGAGCGCGAATGGACTGAGTGAGTGGCGCCTATTCGGGGGCGGGGTCGCATCCGGGTATCGGGATCGAATCCCTGCGTAACAGCCGCGGGCAAGCGAACCATGGGACACGATCCCGATAGCGACGCCGCCCCGGCGGGGCAGGCCCGCGAGTCCGCACCATGCATCCGGCGTCAGGAGCCCATCTACGGAGGGTTCCCCCACGCGCAGGCAGAAAGGCCCTGCTTTTCCGCTTGTGGACCAAGCTGTTTTGGCGCGTTCATGAATCGTGCGCGCCCGGGAGGGTCTCATGGCGACACGACAGGCGAAAGGATGGAGCCGATATAGCGGCCGGCATGCGGATCGCATTGCCTTCCCGATGGGTGGGATCGGCGCCGGCATGCTCAGCTTGGAAGGGACGGGGGCGATTTCGCAGGTCTCGTTGCGGCACAAGCCGGACGTCTACCACGAGCCGCAGGTCTTCGCCGCCGTGCACGTCAAGGGCACGCATCCCGCCCGGGTGCTCGAAGGGCCCGTGCCCCTGTGGAAAGCCTTCGGCAGCGCGACGTCCGCCGAGCCCGGCAATGGGCTCCTGGGCCGCACCTACGGCCTGCCCCGGTTCGCACGCGTCTCGTTCAAGGCGCGATTCCCGTTCGCCATCGTATCGCTGGCCGATCCGGCATTCCCGCTCACGGCCGAGCTGACCGGCTGGAGCCCGTTTATTCCAGGCTCGGCGGACGATTCGAGCTTGCCGGTGGCGGCGATCGAGTATCGATTGGCGAACCGGTCCGGCCAGGCCGTCGAAGCGGTCTTTTCCTTTCACGCCGCCCATTTCATGAAAGTCGGCGGCGCGGCGACGGTCGTTGGCATGGAGCGCGGTTTCGTTCTCTCGCAGCCTCCGCTGGCGGACCAGCCGGAGGCCGAAGGCTCGTGTGCGGCATTCGCCGACGACTCGGGCACCGTCGTGGACGCCGCCTGGTTCCGCGGCGGCTGGTTCGATTCCCTGACCATGATCTGGAACCATGTCGCGGCGGGGGACGTGATATCGCAGCCGTCCCACGCCCACGGGGCACCGGGTGACGGCGGCAGCCTGTACATTCCGTTGTCGCTCGACGCCGGCAAGGCCCGGACGATCCGGCTGATGTTCGCCTGGTATGTGCCGCGCAGCGCGCTGCGCGAAGGGAAGCCAGCCTGCGAGGCCGGCGGCGGCTCACGGGCGGCTGCAACC
>CAZUYI010000129.1:0-7321 GCA_964624095.1 uncultured Verrucomicrobiota bacterium
AGTGCGGCGTCAAGCCCGCGAAGTGGAAGCGCTCAAGCAGTTGGATCAGGCCTACCGGGCCATGGCCGATGGCGAGTTGGAGTCCGCCGCCAAGCTGTTCGAGCAGGCGCTGTCCCAAATGCCGGTCCGGCCTCACACGCTGGATATTCGCCAACAGGCGAAAGAAGGCCAGGCCGAATGCCACGTCCGCCAGGCGGCCGGTTTTTACAAAAACGGCGAACCGCAGAAAGCCAGGGATGCCATCAGCCGGGCGCTGGAAATCAATCCGGCCCACGCCGGGGCCGCCCGCCTGAGCGAACGCATCCGAAAGGATGAGGAAAAGGGCGCCATCGCGGCTGCCCGGCCCGTGCCGCTGCGCTACGCTCCTGAGCACGTCGAGCTGTTCAGGCAGGTCGCCGACCATATCGAGCGCGGCCGCCAGTACTATGCCATGGGCGAGTATGAGAAGGCACGCCGCGAATTCCTGGCCGTCCTGGTCCTGGACGAAAAGAACGAAGAAGCGGCCGCGCATCTCCAGCGCCTGGCAACCAAGATGTACAACCTGGAAACGGAACAGATGGACCGCTTTCAGGGCGAGATGATCGCCCAGGTCCGCGATACCTGGACCCCGCCTGTGACGAAGGAAATCGTAGGGCCCGAGAAGCGCGGTCCGGGCGATGCCGCGATCGAGCCCGCCAAGCAAAAGCTGCTCAACAAGCTGAACACCATCGAAATTCCTCAACTCGAGTTCCGCCAGGCCAATATCGTGGACGTCGTCCGCTACCTTGACCAGGCCAGCATCGCCGGCGACAAGGACTCGCCGCCCGGCGACAAGGGCGTCAATTTCATCCTGAACCTCGGCAAGGCGATGGAAGGCACGGCCGCACCGGCCGACGGCATGGGCGCCGAAGGCGTGCCGGCCTCCGGCGTGCCCACGGTGACCCTGAGCCTGCGGAACATCAAGCTGATGGACGCCGTCAAATTCATCACCGAGGTCACTGGCCTCAAGCACCGCATCGAAGAAAACGTGGTCGTGATCACCTCCTCTGATGTGGTCATCGGAGACCTGGTCACCAAGACCTACAAGGTCCAGCCGTCCATTGCCGATGTGATTGTGTCCAGCGCGGCCGGCGCGACAACCGAAGGCAGCCGCTTCGAACTGGGCGGCGGGGCGCCGACCGTCGAGCGCGGGGACGTGCGCCAGTTTTTCGTGGACGCCGGCGTGCAGTTCCCCGAGGGCACCTCGATCGTGTACAAGCCCAGCCTCAACCTCCTGATCGTCAAGAATACGCGCGAAAACCTCGAGAGCTTCGAGCGCATTCTCGCCAACTTGAATATCGTGCCTGTACAGGTGGAAATCGAGGCCCGGTTCGTGGAAGTGGCCCAGGACGAGCTCGAGGAGCTGGGCGTCGAATGGCTCCTCACCGACAACTGGGAAATCGCCGAGAAATCCGGGCCCGATGCCCCCCTGCTGCCCGCCGCCCGCGAGCGCATTCAGGTCAACCGGAACCAGATGACAAAGGGCCTGCGCAACTTCGCCCTGAGCGCCAGCGGGATGGGAGCCGATCCCGGCGGCGCCTATGCCGGGATCCTGTCCATTTCCTCGCTGCTCACCAATCCGGAGGTCACGTTCATCCTGCATGCCCTCGAGCAGAAAAGCGGCGCCAACCTGCTGTCCGCGCCCAAGGTGACCACGAAAAGCGGCGCCAACGCCGAAATCAAGGTCGTCAAGGAACTCATCTACCCGACGGAATTCGAGGTCACCGAGCCGATCATCCAGGCGCAGGGCGACATCATTCAGCAAGCCTTCGTGACGCCCCAGTCCTTTGAAACCCGGGACACCGGCGTGATCCTGAATGTGACCCCGACGGTCGGCCCGGACGGCTTTTCGATTGACCTCGTGATGTTCCCCCAGGTCGTCGAGTTGTCCGACTGGCTCAACTACGGCTCCACGGTGATCAATCCGTACACCGGCGAGCCCCAGTTTCTGAACATGCCCCAGCCGGTGTTTCACAGCCGCAATATCACCACGAGTATTACGATCTGGGACGGCCAGACGGTCGTCATGGGCGGCCTGATCACCGAGCAGCAGTCCACCAGCGACGACAAGATCCCGGTGCTCGGCGACATCCCGCTGCTCGGCCGCCTCTTCCGCAGCAAGACCAGCATCAGCAGGAAGTTCAACCTGTTGATCTTCGTGACGGCCAATCTGGTGGATCCGGCCGGCAACAAGATCAACAAGGACCTCATCGCGACCGCCGCCGGAACGTCCGCGCCCGAAGCCCCCTGATGCCGGTGTCCAGTCGGCCCGCGGTGGGACGGCGGGGCCTCATCGGAATATCAATGCCCGGGGCGGACGCCGCGGGGCCGCGGCGGCTCCCGGCGGCCGGCCCGGCTCTGTTCCACAGCGTGTGATCATGACGCCCCGCCTGTTACTCGTGGATGCGCTGGGCCTTGTCTATCGCGCCTACCACGCCATTGCCGGATTGGCGACGTCCGCCGGACAGCCGACCAACGCAACCTTCGGCTTCATCAAGATGCTGCAGCAATTCGAGCGGGTCATCCGCCCGTCTCATGTGGCGGTCGTGTTTGACGGCGGACTGCCGGCCAGCCGGCTCGAACTCCTGCCGGACTACAAGGCCCAGCGACCCCCCATGCCGGAACCCTTACGCGGGCAATTACCGCTCATCGAGGAATACCTCGATGCCGCGCAGATTGCCCGTATCCGCATCGAGGGGCAGGAGGCGGACGACGTCCTGGCCTCGATCGCCTGCCGCGCGGCCGCGGACCGGCCGGTTACCATCGCCACGAGCGACAAGGATTTCATGCAGCTCGTATCGGATTCCATCGTGCTGGCGGCCCCGGGTCGCATCGAGTCGCCCCTGGGGCCCGCCGAGGTGCTCGCCAAAACGGGCGTGACCCCCGCCCAGATCGTGGAGTGGCTGGCCCTGACCGGCGACGCGTCCGACAACATTCCGGGGGTACCCGGGGTCGGTCCGAAGACGGCCGCCGCCCTGCTGCGCCAGTGGGGCTCGCTGGACGCGGCCTTCGAGCATTCCGGGGAGGTCCGGCCCGAGCCACTGCGCCACGCGTTGATCGAGCACCGCGACCGGATCGCGCGCAACCGGGCGCTCCTCACGCTGCGCACGGACCTCGAGTTCGGGATGGGCCTCGAGGCGATGCGGGCCCAGCCGCCCGAACCGGCCCGCCTGCTGGCTCTGTACGAGCGGCTGGAGTTCCACTCGCTGGCGCGAGCCGCCCGCGAACCGACCCTGTTTTGATCCCGCCCGGCCTGTTCCCCATGAGGGTCCGATCCAGATCCCTGCTGCTTGGCCTGCTGGGGCTGGCCGTCCTGTTCGCGGCCGGGCTGGCCGTGCGCCGCGCCGTGCTGAACGCCCAAATGGACCGCTACGGCCGGCCACTGCCCTTTACGCTCGAAAGCGCCCTCGAGTACCGGTATGTCCGCCTGCTCGCGGAAACGGGCCGGCTGCCGGACCATGACGACAAGGTCCAGGTGCCTGAGGGGATTTCCGTGCGCCGCACGTACACGATCGGCGCCGAGTTCCTCTATGCCGCCGTCGCCGCCTGGCTGCCCCGCGCGCTCCCGCTCGACGAGCGCGTGCGCTGGACGGCCGCCGCCTGGTTCTGCCTGGGAATTCCACTCCTGAGCCTCTGGATGTGGGCCTGGCTACGCTCCCGGTGGGCCGCCGGACTGGCCGGCGCCTATTACGCCGTTTCGATCGGCAGCGTCATGCGGTCCACGGGACAGGAATTGCAGCACGAACAGTTCGCCATGCCCTGGCTCATCGGCCATCTGGCGTGCGCCGCGTGGGCGCGCCGCGCGCGCGGCCGCCCCGCATGGTTGGCGGCAGCCGGCCTGTCCGCCGTCCTGCTCGGCGCCGCCGTGGCCGCCTGGGACCTCATGCAATACGCGGTCCTCGTGTGGGCCGTGGCTGGGTATCTCCGCTTCAGCCTGGCGCCGGCGTTCCGGCGCCAGCCGGCCGGCGCCGCGGCGCCGGACCGGCGGGATCGCGCCGCCTGGACACTCTGCCTAGCTGCCTTGCTGGGGGCCGGATGGCTGAATCCATACCTGCGCGCGCACGGCTGCGTTGCGTCGCATGCGATGCTGCTGGCCTACGGCACCCTGGCCGGCCTGCTGGCGGACGCGTGGCGCGCCCGCACGGGACGGCCTGCCGGGGGCGCGTGGGCGTGGGCACGCCTCCTGGCGCCGCTGGCGCTGGTTCTGGCCGGCGGGCTCTGGGCGCGGACCTACGCCGATTCCTACGGGCATTTCATGGCCCTGCTCGCGGCCAAGCTGCGGTTTCTCAATCACAAGCCGGCGAATCCCGCGCTGCTGACGTTCGACCAGCGCATCCTCTGGACGCCCCCTCTGAATTCCGTCAGTCCGGGGTTGACATGGATGCTGTTTCCTGCCACACTTCCGCTGTCGCTGTTGGCCGGGGCGATTGCCTTCGCACGGTCCCGTCGGCATCCGGATCCCGACATCCATCAGTTGCTGGGTTTCACCATCCTCTCGCTCCTGGCCTTTGTCTTGTTCATGCGGTTCCATGTATTTCTGAGTGTCGGCGCGTCGGCGCTGCTGGGCTGGCTCGGCGCGTGGGCGGCCGGGCGGCGCACGGCCGCCCGCTGGGCCGTGCTGGTCCTGTTGCTCGCCGGGCTCGGCGTGGAAACCGCGCATACGCTTGTCCGCCCGCTGCGCTGGGGCAGCGTGCCCCGGTACCTGGAGGAACAAAAAGCGTTGGTCCACTGGCTTCGAACTCACACCCGCTCCGAACGAATACGGGCGGCGAGCCGGTCCTGGCCAATTTCGGGCTCAGCGCGTCCCTGCTGGCCTATGCGGATTGCCCGATTGTCCTGCACCCCAAGTTCGAGGCGCCGGGCATCCGGGCGCGCGTGCGCGCCTACGGGGAGGCCCTGTTTACAGGATCCGAAGCCGACTTCCGCGCCTGGATGGAGCCCTTTGGCGCGCCGTTTTACGTGTATGCGCGGGGCGAGTTCGCCCCCATTCAGCCCGGTTCGCAGATGCGCTACTTTGTTAACGCCCTGAATCCGCCGCCCGATGCGGCGGCCCGGCTGTTCGAGGAGCGGCCCGGGGATGGGCGCTACTTCCAGTTCTTGTGGGGCAATGCCAAGTACCGGGTCTTCCGGGTGATAACCCGGCAGGACGAAGCCCGGGCCGACCGGGCGGCCGACGAGGCAGAGCGCGCCCTGGCCGGAGGCCGCCGGGAGGAGGCGGACCGGTTCGCGACGTACGCGCTGATGTTCGATCCGCGCCACGCGCGCGCCCTGCAGGTGCTGCTGCAAAGTCGGCCGGGCGATGCGAGCGGCCGCCGGGCCGCGCAGGCCGGCCGCTGACCCGCCGGAGGCATGACTCCGTAACAGGCGAGACCACCATGGCGGAATCGACGCAACAGGCCGGCGCGGGGGTGCGCCCGGCGCGCATCGGCGTGACCGGCGGGATTGCCTGCGGCAAGAGCCTCGTGGGCCGGTGCCTCGAGGCGCTGGGCATCGAGGTTCTCGATGCCGATGACGTCTGCCACCGCCTGCTGGAACCCGGCGGCGAGGTGGCCGAGTCCGTGCGGGCGGAATTTGGCCCCGAGGCCGTGGGCGCCGGCCCCGCGATTGACCGTGGGGCGCTGGGCCGCCGCGTGTTCGCCGATCCGCAGGCGCGCAGCCGCTTGAATGCCCTGCTGCATCCGCCCGCGCGCCGGGCCGTGGACGCCTGGCTGGCGGAGCACCCGCCCCGGCGCGGAGCGGGCGGCGCGCGATGGCTGCCGGGCGGTGTCGCCCTCGTGCCCCTGGTCTATGAGGCGGGCTGGACGGATGTATTTGAGTGCCTGATCTGCGTGGCCGCGCCCGCCGCCCTGCAGCGGGAGCGCTTGCGGCGGAACGGGCTGTCCGAACGCGAGGCAAACCAGCGCATCGCGGCCCAGTGGCCGGTGGAGGAGAAGATGAACCGGGCGGATTACGTGATATTCAATGCCGGAACCGAGGCGTGCGTACGGCAGCAAACACTCTGGGTCGTGGAACGAATCAGCGCACAGATGGAGAGCGGTCATGGACGATAAGCGACACATGGATGACAACAAGAACCGGCGCATGGGGCGGCCCATGCGGCACCCGCGCGGGCGCATGATCTCCAAAATCTATGCCGAGGATGATCCCGTGCCCCCGATCCGCCGCCCGCACGAGGTCCCGCAGGCGCCGGCCGAGCCGGGCAACGGCGTCGGGCCCCTCAACGGGGCGAGGGCGGGCAATGGGCCGGCGCAGAGCGCCGCGGCGGGCACGCCCGCCGCGCCGGCGGCGGCGGGCCCGGTCTCCAGCCCCGAGGCCGCGCCGGGTGCGCCGGACCGCGACACACGGGGCAAGCCCATGACCCTGCACTTGTCGGAACTGCAGTTGATGCCCGTGCCGGGCCTCAGCGAACTGGCCGCCCGATTCGGCTTGAACGACCTGGGCGCGCTTCGCAAGCACGAGCTGGTCTTCGAAATCCTCAAGGCCAATGCCCGCCTGCAGGGCGCGATGTTCGGGAAAGGCGTGCTGGAAATTCTGCCGGACGGCTTCGGCTTCCTGCGGTCGCCGAACTACAACTACCTGCCCTGCCCCGAGGACATTTATGTGTCGCCCTCCCAGATCCGGCGCTTTGCCCTGCGTACGGGCGACACGATCGAAGGCGAAATCCGGTCGCCCAAGGACAAGGAACGCTTTTTTGCGCTGCTGCGGGTGGACAAGGTCAACGACGACAGCACCGAAAAGCAGGCGCACCGCGTGCCGTTTGAAAACCTGACGCCCCTCTTCCCCGACCAGCGCATTATCCTCGAGCGCGAGCCGGAGGAGGTGTCCATGCGGGTCATGGACATCTTTACCCCCATTGGCATGGGGCAGCGCGGCCTGATCGTGGCGCCGCCGCGCACCGGCAAGACCGTGCTCCTCCAGAAGATCGCCAACAGCATCTCGAAAAACCACCCGGACATCTACCTGGTCGTCCTGCTGATTGACGAGCGCCCGGAAGAGGTCACCGACATGGAGCGCAACACGCGCGCCCACGTGCTGAGCTCGACCTTCGATGAGCCGCCCGAGCGCCACATCCAGGTGGCCGAGATGGTCATTGAAATGGCCAAGCGCATGGTGGAATGCGGCCGGGACGTCGTGATCCTGCTCGACAGCATCACGCGGCTGGCGCGGGCGTACAACACCATGGAGCCGCACAGCGGCAAGATCCTCTCGGGTGGGGTGGACTCCAACGCCCTGCATAAGCCCAAGCGTTTCTTCGGCGCCGCCCGCAATATCGAGTTCGGCGGCAGTCTGACCATCATTGCCA
>CAZUYI010000130.1:0-2596 GCA_964624095.1 uncultured Verrucomicrobiota bacterium
GGCGCCGCGCGGCGCGCAGGGCGGCCTCGACGTCCCGCGGCAGATCGGAGGACGCGCGGTGTATCAACGCCAGGAGCGAGGCTGTCCACGCAGGCTGCATGGCTCCAGTATTCCACCCGGGGCCCGGCCGCGCAAGCGCATAGTCAGTCACAACTCCTCGGGCCGGTACGCGATCCAGGGCTTGCCCGACGGGGTTGGCGGGATGGGCGACCGCTCGGGGCGGAACTGGCCGGCCAGCGCAAGCAGTGCCGACCGGATTTTCTCGAACGCGCCCACCTCGAGGAAACTGCTGCCGCTGAAGCGCGGCTCGTAGCCGCCGCCGCCCGGCCCGAAGGCTTCCGGCGTCGGGATATACCCCGCGTGGCCGTTGACCAGCTCCGCCACCATCGTCACCGGGAATGGCGAGGCGTCTTTAAGGTCCAGCGCCATCTGGGCGAACACCTCGCCGGGCGTCGTCAGCAACAGCAGGTTCCCGATCTGCACGGCATTCAGTTCGCAGGAAAACAGCGGCTGGCGCCGGATCCGGTTCCCCAGCAGCACCGTATCGCGCGCGTAATAGCCGATCAGCCAGCGGTCCTTCGTCTTGTCCCAGGGCCCGTTGAGCTTCGCGAGCGCGTCGCGGTAGCGCGCCTCGGAGACCGCGCGGTACGGCACCGGCAGCCGCTCGGTCCGGCAGGCCAGCGTCTCGAACGGCTCGGGCTCCGGCGCGCGCAGGGCCTCGACCGCGCCGAACCCAACGCGCTCGCCCAGCACCAGGGCCCGCCGCTCGGTGCGCGGCTCGGGCTCCGGGTTCAGGTTGTCTATCTGGGTCACGTCCCCGCAGCAGCCGTTGAGAAACACCACCGTCATGCACGGGTTCAGGTTGCGCTTCACGGTCTCGCGCATGTGGTAGGGCCAATCGGCCGAAAAGAAGCCCTCCTGGGTCACCGTCCCATGGCAGCCGAAATTGACGACCGCGCCGAGCCACTCGCCGGCGGCAGTCACGGCGCCGAGCGCGGTGAGTTCGGTGTCCACCGGCCCGGCATAGCCCGTGACGTCCGGGTTACCTTTGCCGCCATGCGTCACCGTCAGCCCGCTTTTCAGCTTCTGGCGCCGGTTATAGGCCACGTTGTCCACCGTGGCGCGGCCCAGGACCAGGCGCACCTCCTGGCGGCGCTGCCAGGCGGTGAAGACGGCGTCCGCCAGCCGCTTGCGCAGCAGCAGGCGGTACTCGGGATCCGGCCGGCCGATGGTCTTCACGATCCACTCGCGGACCTCGGGCGCGAGATCGGTGCATGACCGGATTTCGTCGTCCGACATCCGGAGCCAATCCATCGATCCGGGATTGGCATGGGTATGCGACGCGCCGACCACCAGGCTGTCGAGGGGCATGCGGTCCCGCAACGGCTCGAGCGCGGCGTCCACGAGGTCCCGGCCGAGCACGATCAGGTCCGCGCCCACCAGGGCCACCGTGCGGCCGCCGGCCTCGAAGACCGCGGCGGAAACCGAAAAGGGCGTCGCGATCCCCTTTGCCGGCCGGCTCATGTGGCCCGTACTGGTGCGCGTGTCAATGAATGGGGTAATGTCGGCTTCGTAGAACCCGGCCTTCATGGGATATCCTCTCGTTGCGTGCGTGCTGTGTTCTTCGCCGCGCTAGGCGAGCCACCTGGCCATGAAGACTTTCACCTGGGCCAGGCCTTCTTCGTCCGGCGGCAGCTTGTATTCCGGATGCCAGCAACCCTCGTACTCGGCGGAAACAAAGCGGTCGTATCCGATCCGGCCAAGCGCCTCCATGATCCAGGGGATGTCCAGCTTGCCCTGCCCGAACACCGTACAGAACAGCCGCTGCGGGGCAAAGCTGTCGCCCTGCTCCCCGAAATAATGCGGATACCCGTCCTTCAGGTGCACGTGGACCACGTGGTCCTTCTGGGTCTCGAGGTCCCGCTTGTAGTCGCGGTTCATCCCGAACAGGTTGCCCGGCTCGTAAATCACGCCGAGCTGCGCGGAGCCAACCGCGCGGCACAAGGCGGCAAGCTGTTCGGCGTTCCCGCTGATACTGCCGCTGTGGTTTTCCATGCCCAACCGCACGCCGCGCCGCTCGGCATACGCCGCCACGTCCTTGAGAGGCGCCACCGACCGGCTCATGGTCCGGTCAATGTCCTCGCCCTCGCCCGAGCTGATCCGGATGACCTCGGCGCCCGCCTCGACGGCCAGGTCAATTTCATCGCACGCGCGCGCCACGTCCTGGCGGCGCTCGTCTTCGGAATCGCTGTTGAACCGGCTGCCGACACTGCCGGCCAGCGAGACGACGCGCTGGCCGAGGGACGCTGCCAGGTCGAGGATTTGGCGGCGCCGGTCCTTGCTCATGGCCTGGGACAGGTGCGCCTGCCGGCCATAGGCCAGGACGTCGAGATTCCTGTATCCCAGCCGGGCGAGCAGCGGAAAGGCTTCTTCCGGCGGACGCGTGCGCAGGGCGATCGTGCAGACGGACAATTCCATGATGCCTCTCTCCTATGTGTCTCGATTCCGTTCGTTTCCGGTCTCCGCCCTGTTCGGGCGCGTGTTGCCGCGTCCGGGCCCGGCCGCGCGCGAGGCGCCCGGGTCCGCCGGCGGGGGG
>CAZUYI010000130.1:2606-7308 GCA_964624095.1 uncultured Verrucomicrobiota bacterium
CCGGTTTTCCGTTCCGCGCGCCAGCCGGCGCACGTTGTCGCGGTGCCGCCAGATGGTGAGGCCCGCCAGGAGCGTGAGGACGGCGGGCCGCAGCCGGCCTTCGGCGGCATAGCTTACCCATGCCTGAACCGCCGCGGCTACCGCGCCGGCGATGGACGCCGCCGACACATATCGCGTGGACAGGAACACCAGCAGCCACACCAGCAGCCCGGCGCCCGCGGCGAGGGGCGCCAGCCCGAGCAGCGCGCCGGCGGCGGTGGCCACTCCCTTGCCGCCTTTGAACGTGAGATACACCGGCCAGACGTGCCCGGCCACCGCCAGGCAGGCAAACCCGAGCGCGCAGCCGCCGCGCACCGGGCTGGCCATCGAGCCCGACAGCAGGAGCGGGAACCAGAACGCCGGCGCAAACCCCTTAAGCCCGTCGAGCGCCAGGGCCAGCAGCCCCCACCGCGCGCCCAGAGCGCGCATGACGTTCGTGGCCCCGATATTGCCGCTGCCCACCCGGCGCACGTCAATGCCCCGGGCCAGCCCGATCAGCAACCCGAACGGGATCGCGCCCGCGAAGTACGCCGCAAGCCCCAGCAAGAGTATCTGCACGACCATCGCCAGCCGTTCCTTTCGGGCGTCTCCTCTGCGGACATGCCGCGCGGCCGGACGGCGCGCGGCGGGGACCTGCCCGTACCTCGTAGAATGACCCGCCGCGCCTTGAAAATCAAGCCCGGTCAGCCAAGGCCCCGGCCTTCGATGACCCGGGCTTGGCGGGAACCTGCGAGCACAGCCGCTGCCGCAACGATCAGGCGAGGGTGTCGGACGATTGACATCAGGCTGGGCGGACCGTACATTGCCGGCGCCATGCTTGGCGAGGGCGCCGGAGACCTGACGCCACGAGGGGCTATAGGATAGGGCAGCGGCCGAGGCACGTCCTGTGACAACCAGGCGCACGCAGCTGCGATAGAGCGGACCGCTATTTACTAGGTAAGGGCTTCTGTCCCCGGAGTTATGAACACCGCACTGCCCGCCCCCACCGCCCTCAACGACCCCGCCAATATCGCCGCCTTCCTGCGGGACACCCGCCTGCTGCGGTCCGAGGCGGCCTGGGCGGGAATCCATCCCGCCGCCTGCGACCTGATCGTGCAGGCGGCCGGCGACCTGCTGCAGCGTCCGGAGCGACTCGCCGATCTCGCGCGCTGCGCCACGACCCTGTTCCATCCCAATGCCTGGCAGCCGAAGGCGTGGAAGGACGTCCCGCGCGACGGCACGGCCGGCGAGCGCTTCTTCCTGATCCTGCCGTTGCTCCAGCATCTCGCGCAGGCGCGCGCGTTCTATGCCGCGCATGCCATCCCCAACACCGTCCTGCGCGACACCCTGTCCGATTTCCAGATCTGGATCGACACGCACCAACAGCGCACGGGCTTGCCCGGCTTCCGCGAGGCGGGCTGGATGCGCGAGCATGTCTGCGGCCGGGTGATCCTGCTCGGTCGGCTCCAGTTCCAGCCATCGACCTTCGGCATGCCGTTCGTCGTGCTGGCCCACCGGCAGCGGGGTGACCCCTGCGTGGCGGCCCGCGGCGGACACCGCGTGACGGCTACCGGGGTCTATGCCGACAGCGAAGGGGCGGCCGGCCCCTTCATCGAACTGACCGATGTGGAGGAACAGGGGGAGATCCGCCAGGCCCACCGGGTGCAGCCCGATGGCCATATCGCGTCCCGGCCGACGACCTTCGCGCCGGGTGAATGGGAGCGCCGGCTGGCCGCCGGCGACCCCGTGCTGAATCTTCACATTCCCGCCGGCGCCCCGCTGGCCTTCGCCGCCTGTCGCGATTCATTTGTCCGGGCCGGCGCCTTCTTCCCGCGCCATTTTCCGGAGCGCGCCGCTCCGCGCGCCGTGGTCTGCAGCAGCTGGCTCTTCTACCCGGGGCTGTGCGACGTCCTGCCGGACACGTCCAATATCGTGCGCTTCCAGAGAGCCTTCCTGCGCGTGCCCCTGCCCGGGGCCACCGCGGGCCAGACCTACGAGCGCGCCTTCGCCCCCTACGGGCGCGCCATCCGCCGCGAGCAGCTCGCGACCACCCTGCAGCAGCGGCTCTTCGCGCACATCGAGGCCGGCCACGTTCCGCTCGTCGCGGGCGGGATCTTCCTCGCGCCGCTCGAAGCGTGGGGCTCGACGCGTTGAACACGCAACCAGAGACCGCACGCGGCCTGGTTCACGACTGTGGCGCGGACTTCTTGCTGGCGTTCAAAGGCAATCCAAAAGGCTTACGACGCACGAGGACGACTCTGCCAACCTCTTAAGGAGCTGTGTCGGGGGCGAACACGGAACGCGGTGCGGCGATTGGGCATGTTCAGACGGCTCGCGATCCGCGTGTCCAAGGAATGGGAATGGCAAGACCCGAAGCGAGCATGGAGCACCCTGACTTCCTTCCATCCCGCCAGGGATATCGAGAGGCACCGCCCCGGCATCCTGCCGGGGACGGTCTGCCGGCCCTGCCTGGAGAGGAGCGTTCGCGAACAGGCCGCGGGGTCCAATCCCGAACGGGCCACTCCGGCCTTGACAGTCCCGTCCCGATAAGCGCATTATGCTTAAAGAATTGGGGACTATGACACCATGAAAGCGCCGTGTCTTCCGAACCTGATTGTGGCGGGCGCCCTGGCATGCGGGGCCCGTTTGTTGCCGGCACAAACACTCACGCTTACGGAACCGTATGCCGAGGTCACGGTTCCCGACGGCGATGAGTTCGCCACAGGGCGTGTGCATCGTCCGTGGACCATGGACGGGCTTCGCGACATGCCGCTTGAATACGGGTTCCGGGCGATCGGAGTTGAGAACGGAATACGGACCGGGATCTCCGCGCAATCGGTCTATTATGTATTTCCTCTCTCGCCGGGCTTTATCCGGCCGGACTACTTGAGTTATTGGGCATGGTATACGGACGGCATGCCGTATGGCCCGCTCAATCCGCTCGACGCCTCGAGGTATTCGAGAATCTCCTTCCGAATGTCCTTGTCCCGGTCGGAACGCCACTACGTCAGCCTCTGGTGGTCCAGGAGGTTTAATACGTGGCCATCGGCCGAGGTCAATTTCATCAATTGGTATGACGGCGAACCGACCGTCAACGAGAATGGCGCCCCTGTCATGGCGCCGATGGAATCGGGATTCCGGATCTATGACATCGATCCCACTGCCGCCGCGTGGAATGACGGGCGGAATCCCTCGCTGGTATTGCAGCCGGCCACGGTGGGCCTGCCGTGGGCGGACAGGATTTACGGTTTTTTTATCTGGCCGACCGATCGCGGCAGTGCCGGCGCCAGCGTGTCATTTGACTGGGTTCGCGCCTACGATCCCGACACATCGCCGGTCGTACCTATCCGGTGGCTCTCCACGAAACTGGACGCGACGTACGACTCCATCCAGCTTTACGTCGACACCAACCGTTCCGGTTACAACGGGGACCTGATGGTGTCAGGGCTTGCGGATGACGGCGCTTACGATTTCAAAACCGCCGCCTTGCCCCCGGGCGATTATTACGTGTACCTGAAGGCCGTTCGACACCGGGATTCCGTTCTGACCGAGCTTGCGACGAGCGGAGTCGGCGGGCCGATACGAATTGCGGAACCGCCACTCATCACCATTGTTGCTCCGAGCTTCACCAGCGGTCCCGATTACGCGACATCGGAGCTCGGTGATCCATGGGACTTTGAAGACCGTTCCGATATCGAGTTTACCGCCCAGATGAGCGATATTACCTGCGAGAACGGGATGCTTTCTGCCGTTACCGACGAGCCCATACCGCCCTATCCGGAATCCGACAACCAGATCTGGCTAAACACACGGCGTGATGGAGTTGTGATCCCGATCGTCACGGGGAGATACCGTTATTTCACTCATCGCATAAAGGTAAGCGAAGAGGCGGGATACGGCGATATATTCGACAAGGTGGCGCGCGGGTGGATGTCCCGGGTCATGTGGTGGAATGAACATCTCGAGAGGGACGGTTCGTACTCCAAGGATATTCCGCTCCTGGAAGGCTGGCGAAGCTACACCGTGGACCTGTGGGATCCCTCGTTTCTGGAGGTGCAAGAGGATATACCCGGTGTGCCGCAGCTCGGCTGGCGGGACGTCGGCAGCGTGCGCCATTTCCGGCTGGACCCGCTTGAAGCTCATATTCCGACCCGGTTCTGGCTGGATCGCGTGATGCTTACAGCCGAAAACACCTTGTCGGAAGGTTCCAGGGCCATCCGACCGCGGTCGTCGTCGCGTCCAAGGATCCGGACAGCGCCCTGCTCGCGATCGAGGTGTTTGCGGACCCGGAGCTTTCACCGGGACGGATTCGGCCATCCTCCAGGCCGATAGCCACGGTCCGGCAGGCGCCGGGAGCAGGGTCCCTGACCTGGACGCCCGCGCAACGGACAGGGAGATATTATATCAGGCTCCGGGTTTCCGATGGGACCCGAACCACCGAGACCACCTCGAAGGTGCCGGTCGTGTTGTCCATCGCTCCATCTACCCCGGTGATTCCCGTGCCCGGAGATTACGATGGGGACGGGGCAACCGACGTGGCCGTGTATGAGCCCGCTACGGGCATCTGGTATATTCAACCGTCGTCAGGTCAAACCCCCATGGTACGTGAATGGGGCGATGCGTCGTGCGTTCCGGTCCCGGCCGATTTTGACGGGGACGGCAGAACGGACCTCGCGGTCTATTA
>CAZUYI010000131.1:0-7303 GCA_964624095.1 uncultured Verrucomicrobiota bacterium
GGTTTGCCGCCCGTGGTCAACGACGACCTGGCCGTTCACCAGCACCCAGGCGATGCCCTCGGGGTACTGGTGCGGCTTTTCAAAGGTGGCGTTGTCGCGGATGGCGGCCGGATCGAAGACGACGACGTCGGCCCAGGCGCCCTCGGCCAGCACGCCGCGATCGGCCAGGTTCAGGCGCGCGGCCGGCAGGCTGGTCATGCGGGCCAGGGCGTCGTCGAGCGGCAGCACGCCTTCCTCGCGCACGTAATGACCCAGCACGCGGGGACAGGTTCCGTACAGGCGCGGGTGCGTATGGCCCTTGCCGAAGGCAATGCCCCAGCCGTCGGACGCGACCAGCGTGCACGGGTGCCTGAGAATGCGGCGCACGTCCTCCTCGTTCATGGAATGCGAGACCATGAAGATTTGGCCCTGTCCCGGGAAGCGCGCGACCAGGTCGAGCACCGTCTCGGCCATGGCGTCCGGCGTCGTCGGCCGGCCGGCCGCCGCGGTCACGTCCGCCAGGGTCCGCCCTTCGATGGCCGGGTCGGGCGCCATGGCCAGTACCACGCGCGCTCCGTCGCCCGCGTACATCCGCTCGAGCCGGGCCGCCACGTCCGCCTTGACCCCGGCGCGTCGGGCGGGGTCCCCGAGCCGCTCGCGCATCGTGTCGGCGGTCCCCTCCTGAAACGCCTGCGAGAAGAGCAGCAGGATCCGCCCGCAGGAGGCGGTGTACGGGTACTGGTCCTGGCTGATGTCCACGCCGCGCGCGCGGGCGGCGTCGAGCGCGGCGAGCGCCTCTCCGCTGCGCCCCCACACGTTCGCGCCGCCGAGCTTGAGATGCGAGACGTGCGCCGGCAGCCCGGCCTCCTCCCCGATCCGCACGGTTTCGGCAATCGAGTCCAGGACGCCCGCGCCCTCGTCGCGCATGTGCACGGTGTAGATCCCGCCGGCGTCCGCCGCCGGCCGCGCCAGCGCGACGAGTTCGGAGGTCTCGGCATAATGCCCGGGCACATAGGTCAGCCCGGCGGAAAACCCGACGGCGCCGCCGGCCATGTCGCCCGCCACGAGCGCGCTCATGCGGTCGAGCTCGGCGGCCGTCGGCGCGCGGTTCACGTTGCCCATGACCGCCTCGCGCACGGAGTTGTGGCCCGTGAGGAACGCGATGTTTGGGCCGCAGCGCCCCTCGACGCTGCCGGGCAGGCCTTTCGGCAGCCGGCCGAACCCGCAGTTGCCGCCCACCACCGTCGTCACGCCGGCCTGAAGGTAGTTCGCGTTCAGCGCCGCGCCGCAGTGCGTGTGCAGGTCAATGAATCCGGGCGCAATCGTCTGGCCGGCGGCATCGAGCACCTGCCTGGCCGCGCCCGAGACGCCCTGGCCCAGGGCCGCGATCCGGCCGTCCTTGATCGCCACGCCGCCGGACACGGGCGGCTCGCCGCGCACGCCGGACCGGATCACACCGTTCACAATGCTCAGGTCATACATGCCGCATCCTCCTGGTACGATACGCCCGCCGCCCCGCGCGGCTAGGCTTGTCCGGGTAGCCCCCCGGCCCCCTGCCGATAGTCGCAGTATTCCGTGCCGGCCTGGCGCGCCAGCAGCGCGTCGTAGGCGTCGCGCGCCACGGCCGGGGCATGGTCCCGAATGATCTCCCGGGCCCGCGCCGCGCCGTTGCCGAGCAGCTCGATCGCGCACTGGGCCAGCACCTTGGCGGAACCGATATACGCCAGGTCCGGGTCCGCGATCCGGTAGTCCGCGGCATGCCCGCCGCCTTCCGCGCCGCCGAGGCTGGGATGCGAGGCGGGCATGATCTGCGTCACATCGCCCATGTCCGTGGACGAGGTCATGTGGCCCGCCTTTCGGACATTGGCCTCGCCGACGAGCGGCGCGGCGTAGCGTTGGAACACGTCGCCCAGTGCCCGGCAATCGGTCAACGGCAGATAGCCGGGAACCGACTCGATCTCCGCCCGGGCTCCCAGGGCCATGGCGCCCGCCCGGTAACAGCGCCGGGCCAGCGCCGCCGCCGCCTCGATGGCGGGGAGGGTCGCGCCCCGCACCATGGTTTCCACGCGCGCCTCCGCCGGCACGGTATTCACGGACGCGCCGCCCCGGGTAAGGATCGAATGGATGCGCACGTGGTCCGGCATCGTTTCACGCTGGTCATTGACGGCCTGGAGCGCCAGCAGGGCGGCATTCAGGGCGTTGACGCCCCGATGCGGCGACAGGCCGGCGTGGGCCGCCCGGCCGACGAACCGCACGTTGTAGGCCGTAAACCCGTTCATGGACGAACGGACCTGCGCCGTGCGGCCCGTGGTGGTGTGAATCATCATCGAGAGGTCCACGTCGCGGAACGCGCCGAGCCGGATGAGTTCCTGCTTGCCGCCCAGGAACCGGATCGTGCCGGCCTTAACGAGTTGCTGGCGGAATTCGATCTCCAGGTATTCCTCGGCTGGGACCGCCATCAGGACCACGCGGCCCGCCAGCCGGCTCCGAATGTCCGGTTGGCTCAAGGCGGCGGCCGCCCCGTACAATCCCGCCAACTGGGCGTGATGCCCGCAGGCATGGGCCGCCCCGGTGACAGGGTCCGCCGCGGGATGATCGGGCAGCAGGATCGCATCCATCTCGCCCAGGAGGGCCAGCGTCGGGCCCGGCTGCGACCCGCGCACTTCCGTTCGCACGCCTGTCACGGCCAGCCCCTCCCGGCACGTCAGGCCGAGCCCCTTGAAGGCGTCCGCCATCCGGCGCGCCGTCCGGTGCTCCTTGAACCCGGATTCGGGATGGGCCCAGACGTCTTCCGCCAGTTCGATGATGGCATCGCGGCGCCGGTCAATGGCCGCGCAGGCCGCGCGCGCGAGCGCGTCCGGGGCCGCGGCGTCGGTGGAGTTGTTCATGGGGCGAGTGTCCCTTGGGGCCCGCCTCAGGGGCGGGGGATAGGCTGTGTCGTGTGGGTGTACCAGGGGGAGCAATGCACATTGATGGCATACAGACGCCCGGACGAGAAGCGGATTTCCAGGCAAACCCGTTTCCCATTCAGCACGGCCTTCAAATCGGGGTGTTCGCGCCAGCGCACGGGCATCCGGATGTCGTCGCCCGTCAGGGGCAGGCAATCGCCAAAGGTGAAGCCGGGCACGGGCTCATTCTTCTCGTCCCGCACCTGGACCCGGGCTTCGCCGAATGGCGCGTTCAGGTTGAGCGTGAGTTCCGGATGATGCGGGACGAAATAGCGCGTTCGGATCTCAGCGGCATTGCTGAAGGACTCCAGGCAGGCGAAGCCGTCCGCGCGCCAGGCATGCAGCAGCAGGCCGTTGCGGCGTCCGCCGTAGGGTTCGGGCAAGGGCAGAAGCTTCCCGTCGTCTCCGCGCCGCCCGCCGTCGTGCAGGGTCAGCGTTCCGCGCGAATAGACCAGGATGCGCCCATCCGACGGGCGCTGCGCCAGGGCGCGCACATAGAGACCGCCTCCGCCATAGGCCCCGGGTTCCCCCGGCGGGATCACCGGCAACCGCGTGGTCCGGTTCCAGGCGTGCCCGTCGAAGGAATAGGCCAACTCGCTGCGCACGATGCCCGACGCCTTATAGAAGATATTCCCATAGACGGGATATTCATCGGTCGGCACCCTGTAGAGCTGTGGGAACCCGAGAAACAGCTCGTTCCGGTAGAGAAACACGCCCATCCCGTAAAACTGGGACAGGGGCGGGTCCAGCGGATCGGGCTGGAGCAGGATCACGGGCGGCGACCAGGATTTCAAGTCACGCGACGTGACCATGGCGATCCGCCGGTCGATGTGGTACTTCCGGCAAACCACCGCATATTCGCGCAAGAACGGGTTGAAGAACAAGTTGTTGCTGGTATCCGAGCCGTTTCCCTCGGGCGGCGACCAGGCCCACTCGCGCTGGAGCGTCCAGTGGAGACCGTCCGGGGAGGTCTCAATCAGGCCGGGGCCGCCGTAGGTGTTGCCCGCATAGGGCCAAGCGATCATTTTGTGCCGGCAGGACGAGTCTGCGTCCCACGGGTCGTAAAACCAGGTCTGCTCGTAAAAGTTCTGGCGCGGATAGAGCTCCCGCCGGTGCCCGGTCGGCCGCCAGCGGACGCCGTCGTCACTCTCGTACAGGCGCGCGGAGGGCGCATCCAGCGGTTTTGACCAAGCCCGAAACCGATCGAGGTCCGGGTCGTAAATAACCGTGCTGACGCCGAGGTCCGCGGCGCCCTCGAGCGCGACCGGCTGCGGGGCGGGGAACACGCGGTCCACGCCGCGGCGTCCGTCCAGCATCCAGTCATCCACGAAAAAGATCGCGCGCATGGACGGCACGCGCGGGTCTGCCCCAGTGGCATGAGTGGCCGGTACGGATCTGGACATCCAAGGGTTCCTGTTGTGTCTGGCACTTCGATGCGCGACATCGCGCCCGGACGTCGGGCTCAATCCCGATAGACGCTCGTGCAGTAGGGCGTGTGCTCCTGGGCCTGGCGCAGCGCCGCCCGCCGTTCCGCCGTGAGGGTCTGCGTGCGGCCCGTGACCGCGTTGTTCGGCCAGCGCCACGCGTTCGGCGCGTCGGGCCGGCAGGACCAGCGGTCCGTCCGCCAGCGGTCGCGCGCGGCCGGATCCCGCAGGTCGGGAATCTCCTGCCAGCCGCCGCCGCCCAGGATCGAGCGCCAGGCGAAATTCCCGACGAGCGAAGCATTCACGCCCAGGAACACGTCCAGGTCCGGCGGCTCGCCGCGCCGTACGCTGTTCCCAAAGGCCTCGAGCAGGAACTGGTCGGCGCCCCAGTGCTGAATGCCGGGCGCCGGCCGGCGCCCCTCCGGCCACCCGGCCGTGGTGCGGCGGGCCTGCCGCTCGCGGTCGAGGTAGAGGGTGATTTCGTTCGGGTCCGGCCAACGGCTGTTTTCCACGCAGCCCTTGTCGCCGGCCACCAGGTACCAGGGCTGCCACGGTTCGCGCGCGCCGTAGCTGCCGTGGAGGCTTTTCACGAGCGCCCCGTTTGCCAGGCGCACGAGTTCCAGGGCCGGCTGCTGCAGGACAGCCTCGCCCGCCCGGCGCTGCCCGGTGGCCGCCAGCACGGACACGGGCCGCTGCCCGGTGATGTACAGCAGGGGCCCGACCGAGTGCGTGCAGTAAAACGTCGGCTGAATCCAGGTGCGCCAGTGATGCGGCAGATCCGGGTCAATGAGCAGGTGGGCCACGTCGCGGGTGAAATGGACGTATTCGCCTTCGGCGTACGTGATCTCACCCAGCTCGCCGCGTTGGTACAGCCTGCGCATGTGCTGGACAAAGGCCAGGTAACAGAAGTTCTCGCCGAACATATACGGCCGGCCGCTGCGCTCGACGGTCTCGATCAGCGCGACGGCTTCCGCCACCGTCACGCAGGCCGGCACTTCGCTCAGCACGGCCTTGCCGGCCCGCAGGGCCCGGCACACCGGCTCGACGTGCGCGTCGGCGTAGTTGGCGACGATCACGCCGTCGAGCCCGGGATGGGTTAGCAGGTCGTCATAGCGCGCGTACCGGCCCGCGATGCCGAAGCGGTCCGCCATCGTCCGCACGCGTTCGGCGTCGCGTCCGCACAGGGCGGCGATCTCGACGTCCGGCAACACGGCGGCCGCCTCGGCAAACGCGAGGCCGCGCCGCGTGCCCAGTACCCCCAGCTTGACCGTATTCACGCGCTTATCCTTTCCGCCCGCGCCGCCGCCGGGCGGCGGGCTTCGGCGAGGTTTCTTTCGGCTTGAGGATCGTGATAATATAGTTGGCCGGGAACCGCTTCAGCGTGCGGCCCTGCCGGTCAAACATACGCCAGGGCTTCAACTGCCATTGCTTTTTCTGTTCCGCCCAGACCTTGCGCGCCAGGGCCAGGGCCCGGGGCGTCGGCCGGACCTCGCCGCGCACGCTCGAGAACGGCTGGCCGGGTCCGCGCTTCGCGGGGTCCGGCGTCCAGTCGTCGTGTTCATACTGCTTGCGGACGGATTCCTTCCGGAAATCCGGCACCTCCATCGTCGCGCTGTCCCGCAACGCGGAGCGGTAGGCCTGGATGCCGACGAGGCTCATGTCTATCCCGCGATAGACATCCATGAAGGGCTGTTCGCCGCGCCGGATGGCCTCGGCGAAGTACAGTTCCACCAGTCCCCCGCCCTTGTCCCCGCCCGTATCCTTGAACCAGCGGGCCGGCAGGTCCTTCGGGCGGCTCCACGCGGGCTCGTAGGCCTTGAAGGCCCCGTGGGGCGGCCCGCCCACCACGGGCATGCGGTTCAGCATCAGCCGGCGCTCACACTCGTTGCTGGTCTGCATCGTGGCCTTGGAGCCGCAGATGCGGCATGGCAAACCGCCGCTGCCGGCCAGGCCGCCCTGGAGCAGCTTGACGATGGCCTCGTTGTCCATGCGGCACAGGATCGCGCTGGCCCGGTCGCCCCGTCCGATCCGCCAGTCCTGGCGCGGGTCCAGTTGGGCGCGGGGCACGACGAACCCGTTGACCTTCTCGGGGCGCGTGCCCGTGATGTACATCAGCGGGCCCAGGCCGTGCATGCAGTAATAGGTCGCCGGCATCCAGGTTCGCCAGTGATCCGGCGACGGCGCCCGCCAGATGGCGCTCAGCCAAGTGCCCGGATGCACGTATTCCCCCTCGCCGTAGAGGAAATCGCCGACAAAGCCCGCGTCAAACAGCCGCTTCATTTCAAGGTTGACGCGCCTGTACGGGGCCGTTTCCCCGCACATGTAAATCCGGCCGCTCTTTTCGACCGCCCGCGCGAGCGCCACGCCTTCGGCCGGGGTGCCGCACGCCGCAATCTCGCTGAGCACATGGTAGCCGGCCTCCAGCGCCTTGACGGCGAACGGCGCGTGCTGGTGAAAATTATTGGCCAGCATCACGGCATCCATGTCGTGTTCCAGGAACGTGTCGTAGTCCGTGTAGATCGGGATCGTCAGGTTCAGCGCCCGGCAGACGGCCTCCGTCTTGTCTTTCCAGCGGTCGCAGAGCGCCACCAGCTCGAAGCCGTGGGCGGCGGCGGACTTCACCATGCCGAGGCCTCGCCCCATGCCGACCACGCCGACGCGAATGAGTTTCCCGCGGGTGCGTTTCATGTGTCTCCTTGTCTGGCGGCCGGGCCGTGTGCCCAGCACACCCAGCTTAACCGTATTCACGCGCTTATCCTTTCCGCCCGCGCCGCCGCCGCCGGGCGGCGGGCTTCGGCGAGGCTTCTTGCTTGAGGCTCGTGATAATATAGTTGGCCGGGAACCGTTTCAGCGTGCGGCCCTGTTGGTCAAATATACGCCAGGGCTTCAACTGCCAGTGCTTTTTCTGTTCCGCCCAGACCTTGCGCGCCAGGGCCAGGGCCCGGGGCGTCG
>CAZUYI010000132.1:0-7290 GCA_964624095.1 uncultured Verrucomicrobiota bacterium
GCACCGGCCGCCGTCGCGCAGGCTGCGGATGACCTCGTTCTTGGAGCGCACGTTGTGAAAGGACGCGATGGACTCCTGGAACAGGCCGGCGCCGAACCAGGTCTCGGCGAGCGCCAGCGTGCTGTCGTTGGCGGTGAGCACGTTGCCGTCGGTCTGGGCCAGCTGGCCGAACAGGGCGCGCGCCTTGTCGAGGAACGGCTGGGCCTTCTGCGTCTCGTCCGCCCTGATGTGCGCGATGCCCTGCTCGCTGTAAACGCTGGCCAGGAGGAAGCGGGCGTCCTCGGCGGCCGAGAGGGTGGGATACTGCTTGATCAGGCCGGTCAGGTCGGCCTCGGCCTTGTCGTACTCGCGGCTCAGCGAATAGGCGTAGCCGCGCGCATAGAGCGCCTGCGGGCGGGAGGTGTTCTTGGGATGCTCGGTCAGGAACCGGGTCTGCAGCTCGACGGCCTGTTCGAGGTGCGTGGCGCGTTCCGGGGCGTCCGCGTCCAGCGTGGCGGCCAGGCGGGCGTAGCAATCGGCCAGCAGAAACAGGGACTGGGCCTTGATCGCCTCGCTGGGCGCGCGCACGCCGGAGAGATCCTTGAAGATCGGGATGGCCTTGTCGTAGGCGCCGGTCAGGTAATAGGCCCAGCCGAGGTTATACTTGATGGCCAGGATGTTGACGTAGGTTGGGCTCTCCATGATCTTTTCGTAGACCTTGACGGCCTCGGCGTAGTTGCCCGCCTTCTCGTGCTCCTCGCCGATCATCGCCAGTTGGTCCAGCGCATCCTGGGCCGGCGCCCACAGGGCGGTCCCGACGGCCAGCGCCGCGCCCCACATCCAGGTATGAGCCCGTTTCATGCCGTGCCTCCCCGCCCGCCGCCGTGGCGCCGGGCTGTATGGTTCCGCGTCCTTCCGACGGCGCCATGCATACAGGGTTTCGGGCCGGAAGGCGAGAGGTTTTTTGTTGACATCCCGTTGCCCGTGCCGGTAGGGTAACTGCCGGTTAAGCAAACGCGCGGTCGGGAGGCCTGTCGGCCCGGCGATGGAGAGAGCCATGCGCCAGACAAGCGGATACGCAGCCATGATCCTCGTGGCGGCGGGCGTGGCCTGCGCCCTTGGGGGCGCCCGCGCGCAGGACGTCATCACGACCCGCACGCAGACGTTCCAAGGCAAGGTCCTGGACGTCAGCGAACAGGGCGTGCGCATCCGGCTCAGCCAGGGCGGCGAGGTGTCCATTCCGCGCGCCGGCATCGTGGACCTCAAGGTCACGGCCCCGTCTGTCATCCTGCGGGGGATCGAGGCATACGAGAAGGGCGACCTGCGCGAGGCCAAGCTGTCCCTGGGTTCCGCCGTGATGAAGTTCGTGGGCCTGGATACCGACTGGGCCGCCAAAGGCTTGCTCTATTACGGCCGCGCCTGCCTGCGGGAACGCGATTACGAGAACGCCGGGAAGGCGTTGGCCCTCGTTGTGGAGCAGTATCCCGACCACCCGCTGCTGCTCGATGCCACCATCAGCCTGGCGTCCATCGAGCTGGCCAACGGACGCTACGAGCCGGCCCTGGCCCGGTTCGAGGAGTTGCTCGAGCCCCTGGCCCGGCAGGTCAAGCCCCCGAAGAACCAGGTCCCCTACGCCGCCGAAATCCTGATCGGGATCGCCCAGTGCCGCGCCGCCCTCGGCCAGCCGGACGAGGCCCTGGATGCCTGCCTGAAGGTCATCGGGCTGTACCCGGTGGAGCCGTATTATTCGGAAGCGCTGTACCGCGCCGCCCGGCTGTATGCCGAGGCCGGCCAGTGGCGCAAGGCCGACCAGATGCTCTCGGAGCTGGCAGCCCACGGCACGGCCGGCGACTGGAAACAGAAGGGTGCCGAAGAACACAAGGCCGTGCAGGCCGGGCTGGCCGCCGAACCGAACGCCGGGGGGCCGGCGGCGCCGGCCCCGGCTCCGGGCACGAACGGGTAGACCGCATTCAGCAGGACACGCACTCAGGAGACGCAATATGCAGAACCGATGGATCCGGGGCTGGCTGGCGGCGGCGGTGTTCAGTCTGTTGCTGGGAGGCGGCGCGGCGCTGGGGCGCCTGGATGCGGCGACCCCGGCCTACGCCCAGGGCGCGACGGCCCTGTCGGGCGCGGAGGCGGCCAAGAAGCCCGAGACCTTCATGGATTACTGGCGCCAGGGCGGTACCACCATGTGGCCCCTGCTGGCCACCGCCGTGTGGGCGACCGCCGTCGCGATCGAAATGATCCTGAAACTGCGCATGCGCTATGCTTGCCCGCCCGGCATTGTCCAGCAGATTGACAAGGCCATCCGCGTCAAGGATTACCAGAAGGCCTGGCGCATCGGCTCGGAGAACCCGACCGTGTTTACGCGCATCTTCTGCGCCGCCATGGAGAAACTGCCCAACGGGCGCGAGGCGTTCGACACCGCCGCCATCGAGGCTGCCTCCAGCGAGGCCAACGCGTACCGCAACAAGAACGCCTACATCAACCTCAACGCCACCATTTCCCCGTTGCTCGGCCTGTTCGGCACGATCTCCGGCATGGTGGGCGCCTTCAATGCCATGGCCTACAGCGGCGCCGTCGGCGATCCCACCAAGCTGGCCGGGGACATCGGCGAGGCCCTCATCACCACCTATGGCGGTCTGGTGGTCGCCATTCCGGCCCTGTGCATCTATTACATCCTCAGCAACCGCATCAAAACGGTCATGGAATATGTCCAGTCCCGGCTGAACGTCGTGTTCGATGCCATTGACTTCGATGACCTGCCGCCCGACCTCGTGATCGTGACCCAGGACATGCGCTCCGCCGCGCTGGCCGGCGGCAAGGGTGCGGCCGGGCCCGTGCCAGCCAAGGCCCGGACCGGCGCCGCGCCCAAGGCGGCGGCCGCGCCCATGAGCGCCGCCGCTCCGGAGCTGGTGGCCTGCCCGAACTGTCAGAAGCAAGTCGCGGTCGGGTCCAAGGTCTGCCCGCACTGCAACGCCGAGCTGGCCTGGGAGTAAGCCCATGAAGCGCAAGTGGATGAGCGAGACGGAAGAGCCCTGCGCCATCCAGATGGGCCCGATGATGGACTGCACCTTCCTGCTGCTGCTCTACTTCATCTCGGTAAGCACCATGGATGCCGTGCGGTACAGCAAGGCGGTGCGCCTCCCGAACACCCACCAGGGGATCGTGGAAAAGGACGAGTCCGGCCGGTTCATGGTGGACGTGGAGTGGGAGGAAGGCCTGTACGAGGCCGCCTTCAAGGTGGGCGCCAAGACGGTCTACGATCCCCAGGACCTGACGGCCATGATCGAGAAGAGCGCCCAGCAGAGCAAGAACCCGAATTTCCGCGTCGTGCTGCGGACCGACCGCCGGGTGCCCTACGAGTTCACCCAGCAGATCATGGCCGCCGTGGCCGAGGCGGGCGTGCCCAACATCCTGTTTTCGACCCTTGAAAAGGATACCGAGGCGCCATGAAATTCCGGGATGAGCCCGAAACACCCTGCGAGCTGCAGATGGGCCCGATGATGGACTGCACGTTCCTCATCCTGCTCTACTTCATCTCGACGGCCCAGATCAAGCTGGAGGAGAAATACCTCGGGCTCATGGTGCCCGGCAACAAGACGGCGACGCCGGAATCCCTGCCGGCCGAGCTGACCGTGGCCATTGACGAGAAGGGCAACGTGTTCTGCAACGACGTGCCGGTGGGCGCCTCGAGCGACAAGGACCTGGCCGCGCTGCAGGCCAAGCTGAAACAGGTGATCGAACTCTTCGGCGCCGACAAGCAGCCGGTGGTGATCCACCCGCAGCCCCAGGTGCGGCAGCAGCGCATCATTGACGTGCTCGCGGCCTGCGCGGCGGCGGGCGTGAAGAACCTGTCGTTTTTCGCCAACCAGTAAGCTGAGGCACCCGCCATGGCCCTCGACCTGGAACAGAGAGTGGAGGTGCTCGAAAAGACCGCCGAGCGCGGCCACGGGCTCTGGCGCCTGGCCCTGCCGCTGTTGCGCTCGCGCTATTTACTGGTTTCGCTGATCTTCTACCTGTCACTGCTTATGATCTTTGCCGGCTACAAGATCTCGAGCTACGTCGCCATCCGCGGCTCGTTCGACGAGGGCTCCGTGCTCGTGCTCCCGCCGCCGGGCGCGCCGCCGCCCCCGCCCAAGCAGCAGGAAGTCAAGCCCGAGACCAAGGAAATCCCGGTCAAGACCATGGCCAAGAAGGCCGTGACCCGCATCACGGTCAACAACCCCACGGTCATGGCGCGCACCGACGTGCCCAAGGTCGTGCCGAAGCTCAAGCCGGTCGAGCTCAAGCTCGACACCGACATGAAGAAGCGCATCGAGCAGGAGCGCATCCAGCGGCTCCAGCGCGTGGCGGGATTCCAGAAAGATTGGGGCGTGACCGGCGAAAAAAGCCGCACCCGTGCCAAGTTCACGATCTTCCAGGCCAAGTACCAGAACGGGGACTGGTACTGCAACTCCGATTCGACGGTCGGCGGCCCGTGCATCCCGGGCAACAGCTCGCTCATGAACCTCATGCGCCAGATCCGCGCCTGGTCCCGCGACCGGATTGACGCCCAGCTCACGCCGGAAGTGCTCGACATCGGCACCGACAAGCTGTTTTCCATCCGACCGCCCTTCGTCTACCTGACCGGCCACAAGGATTTCACGCTGCTCCCCAACGAGGTCAAGAACTTGCGCGACTACCTGATGCTCGGCGGAGCCATCTGGGGCGACAGCGCGCTGGCTGGGCGCCGCTCGCGCTTCGACATCGCCTTCCGGCGCGAGATGAAGAAAGTCCTGCCCGACCGCGAATTCGAGATCGTGCCCGACAACCACGAGATGTTCGACACCTTCTTCGACAACATCGGGCTGCCGTCGGGCATCAACTTCTACCGTGAACCGATCGAAATGATCAACATTGACGGAAAGCTGGCCGTGCTCTACACGCTGAACGGCTACGGCCACTTCTGGGAAGCGCGCCTGAACCGCGACAGCAATATCGAGTTCACCCGCATCAACATGGCCGAGCGCGGGAAGACACCCTCGTGGCGCTATGTCTACGGCCCGCACCTCTATACTCCGCGCAACGAAAGCGGCATCATTTATCGCAACATCAGCCACGCGACCACCCGCGATTCCTACAAGTTCGGCATCAATGTCGTGGTGCACCTCCTGACGCGCTACCAGCGCGACATCGCGCTGCTGCCCAAGGAGCTGCCGCCGGCGCCCGGCCAGCCTGCGCCGGGCGCCACCAATACGCCGCCCCGCTCCGCCGCGCCCGGCGAGCGCGGGCGCTAAGTCGGATCAGTCATGAACGCTGCGCGTTCCTCCAACGTGTTCCCGGGGCCCCGGCCGGCCATGAGGGCGGGCTCCAGGCCGGCAGGCGCGGCGCGGCGCCGGGGCTGGGTCCTGGCGGCGGCGCTGGCGCTGGCCGCACCGGGCCGGGGTCCGGCGCAGGGCGCCGCGCCGGCGTCCACGGGGTCGGCGCCGGCGGTCGCCGGGGCGAACCTGCTGCCGGCGAAGGTGTGCGGGGAGCAGACCGAGCGGCTGGTGAACCTGTGGGACGGAGTGAACGGCGAGCAGACCCTGCGGGTGAACACGGCGCTCTCGCCGGTGCTGGACGACGTGGGGCGGATGCGCAACACGCCGATGTCGCCGACGGTCTGCTTTGCGGACATGAACGACGACAAGCTGAAGGACCTGGTGGTGAGCGACACGTACGGGTTTCTGTGGCTGTACCTGAACGCGGGTCAGCCGGGCCAGCCGGCGTTTACGAATGGGGCGTTCATGCCGACGTTTCTGGGGTGGAACGCGAAGATTCACGTCTGCGACTGGGACGGGGACGGGGACCAGGACGTGGTGGTGGGGACGTTTTACGGGGACGTGGCGGTGTTGGAGAACCTGGGGACGCGGCAGGAGGCGCGCTTCACGCGGCGGATGGGGGTGCCGCGGTACGTGGACCCGCAGTTTGGGATCGAGGATCCGAAGGACCGGCTGCCGACGCTGAATCTGGGAAAGCAGACGCTGCTGCTGGGGAACTACATGGCGCCGTGGGTGACGGACTGGAACCGGGACGGGAAGCCGGACCTGATCCTGGGGGAGGGGACCTACTCGGCGAACAGCGTGCGGCTGCTGATCAACACGGGCTCGCGCAACAAGCCGGTATTCATCGAGGACCGGGTATTCTACCTGGCGTACGGGGAGGGATACGAGCAGTTGACGCCGGCGGTGGTGGACTACAACGGGGACGGGATAGACGACTTGCTGGTGGGGACGCGGACGGGCCAGGTTCGGATGCACAAGGGGACGAAGGAAGCGATCGAGGGGAAGGACATGGTGGCGGCCGTGCAGGGGTCGCTGGCGCCGGCGGTGCTGGAGTGCGAGGGGGTGCTGAAGCTTGGGGGCAAGGACGTGTACGACCAGATGTCGAGCGTGCATCCGTGCGACTGGAACGCGGACGGGCTGTTCGACCTGCTGCTGGGGACCTCGCAGGGCCGGATCATGGTGGCGCTGAACCAGGGGACGAAGGCGGCGCCGAGTTTTCCGAAGGTGGAGCCGGTGAAGGGGGTGGACGCGGAGGTGGACCGGCTCCAGCCCGTCGCCTGGTTTAACGGCATGAACGAGCGCGTGTTCTGGGGCAACTTTATCGGGGGCATGGGCAACGCGGCCGTGCTGTTCAGCGCGGAAAAGGAGGTTCTGCTGCGGGCGGGGGCGGAACCGATCGTGCCGGTGGCCGGCTCGTATTTCTTTTATTTCCGCTATGCCGGGAAGTACGCGGGCTGGACCCACAACCGCCTGACTGCGATCCTGCCGGTGACTCGCGGCGCGACGACGGATCCCGTGACCGGGGCGCGGGTGCTCTCGCCGCAGGCCACGGTGCCGATGAAGCTGAAACAGCAGTACGAGTTTTCGCTTTCGACGATCGTGATCGGCAAGCCGGTCACGTGGGCGTTCCGGGGCTACGAGCGCCTTACGGCGGCCTCCGAGACCGTGGCCGACACGTTCAAGGACCAGGTCGTGTCCGGCACGATTCCGCCTTCCGTCACCTGGCAGCCGCGCACGTTCCGCTTCCGCTGCCCCAGCGAAGTACAGTCCAACCTGAACTATTACCTGTATTTCCGGATGCCGGAAGGGGATGTTCAGTTCCTGTTCGACAACCTGGTCGTGACCGAGGTCGGCCGCTGACCGCGACGCCGCACGCCACGACGGTCACGCCCCGCTCCGCTGCGCCCGGTGAGCGCGGGCGCTAAGTCGGATCAGCCATGAACGCTACGCGTTCCTCCAACGTGTTCCCGGGGCCCCGGCCGGCCATGAGGGCGGGCTCCAG
>CAZUYI010000133.1:0-7280 GCA_964624095.1 uncultured Verrucomicrobiota bacterium
TGCTTGATATCCATCACGACGAACCCCTTCTTGTTGATGCGGGGCGTCACTTCGAGCTGAATGCCGATGTCCTGGTACTGGTAGGAGGACTGCTGCAGCCCGGAGGAAATACTGGTGGAGGTGACAATCGGCCGCTTCTCGCCCACCATGATCTTGGCCTCCTTGTTGTCGGTGGTCAGGATGATCGGCGTGGACAGGATCCGGGCCTCGGTCGAGGCGGCCAGCATGTTGATCACGGCATCGATGTTGAAGTCGAAGTGCGTGAAGTAATAGGTCAAGCCGGACCCCGCCCCGGCGGGCAGGTCGGCAATGCGGTTGATCGAGGCGCCGTCGGCCAGGGTCCCATCGCCTTCCGGCATGAGCCGGCTGGCGCCGCCGAAGCCCAGGAAGGCGGAGCGCCCGCCGGCCTGCTTGGCATTGTAGGCAATCATGGACCGCTGCAGCCAGTCTATGCCGACCTTGATGCGGTCGGTCAGTCCGATCTCCACGATCACCACCTCGATCAGCACCTGGGAGAGCATGATGTCAATCTGGCGCAGCACGTCCTCGATGATGCCCATGTCGCTCCGCGTGGCCATCACGAGCAGGGAGTTGATGCGCTTGTCGGCAATGATCTTGACGTCCGCCGTCAGCTTGCCGGAAATCTGGATGTCGCGGCCCGAGGTCCGGGTAGTCGTCGGGCGGGAGGCGGCCGGCATGCCGGGCCGGGTCGCCGTCGGCTGGCGGGCGCCCACCGGCGGCGTGACGCGGGTATCGGTCCGGCTGCTTTCGCTGAGCAGGTTGTTGAGCACGGTCACGACTTCCTCGGCATCGGCATATTCGAGCGAAAAGACCTTGATCGTGAGGTCGGGCTCAACCTGCTGGTCGAGGGCCTTGATGATGTTGTCGAAAAAGGGGAATTGCTCGGGGCGCGTGATGACGATCAGCGAGTTGATGCGGTCGTCGGCCACCATTTTCACCTTGCTCTGGATAAGGCCGCGCTCGAGGGCCGGCTGGTTCACGTCCACCACGGTCGGCTGCGGAGCGCCGGGCGCCTGGCCGGGCTGCAGCGGCTGGAACGGCTGGGGCAGGCGCGCGGCGGCCAACTGCTGGCGCACGAACCGGCTGCGGGCGGTTTCCCGCGCGTCCCGGGCCTGGACATCGGCGATGATGGCCTCGATTTTACTCTGGATTTCGGAGGCCTTGGCGTGGAGGATGGGGAAAATGCGCAGGTCCTCGCGAGATTCGAGCGGCTGGTCAATCAGGGCGAGGATTTCGAGGATGCGCTTTAGGTTGTTGGCCGACTCGGTGATCAGGAGGCAATTGACCCGCTCGAGCGGGATAATCTTGCCGTAGGCCTGGAGGAGATTCTGGATGGTGTTCTGGGCTTCGGCCATTTCAAGGTGCTTGAGCTCGACAATCCGGCTGACGAGGTGGTCGGTATCGGCCACGAGCGGATCGAGCGGGCCGACTTCCGTGGCCATGCCGGACTGGCGCGCGGCCGTGATCTGCACGACTTTCAGGAAATTCTCGCCCAGCGGCACGAGGCCGACGCCGTGCATGGCCAGCACGCCCTCGATGGCCAGCAGCGCCTCGCGCTTCGGGATGCGCTTGGGACATTTGAGCGTCGGGCGCCCGCATGAGCGCCCGGCCCGTCCAAACCGCATACTGGCTCAAGACCTCCTCGACGTCCAGCGCCTCGTATTTCAGGCCCACCAAGTCATCCGCGGTGCCCGCGCCCGGGACGGAGGGGACCAGAGCCGGCAGATTCGTGTCGCCGACGATGTAATCCTCTTCCGCGGCCGCCGGGTCGGCGGCGACGGGCTGCGTGCTCGTGTCGCCGGCGAGACCCGATTCGGCTCCGGCCGCCGGGGCAGGGCCCGGTTCCGGAATGGCCCCTACCGCTCCCGTGACCGCAGGCGCCGGCACGTCGGGCGCCGGCACGCCGGGCGCCGGCACGGGGACTGACGCCGGCGCTGCGCCGGTTACCGGGGCAAAGCCGGTAAAGGGGCGGAACCCGGGTGTTTGGGTAATGGCGGCCCGGCCCGTGACGTCGCCGCGATCCGACCCCGCCCGGGCTCTGCCGAACGGGTGCCGGGAGATGGCCGCATTGGAGCGAGCGGGCGCTTCCACGCTGGTTGGAGCACCCGCCGACACGTGGGATGCCGTGCCGGTTTCGTTCGGCGGGCGCGCCGCCTGGGCCTGCGCCCTGCCGGACGCAAGCCCGGCGGCCATGCCTGCCATCAGCAGCCAGGCCCCGATTCGATGTCCGGCTCCATCCATGCGTCCCCCCCGCGCTTTGTTCGAGTAGAGTAGTCTGTCAGAGTCCGCCAGCCATGGCAAGCGAAAACGGGCCGGGGACGCGGCCTCACTCGCTGCCGGGCGGCAGGGCCGGGACCGGCTCGGGCGGCGGCTGGTCCGCCGGCTCGGCCGGCGGAGTCTCGGGCCCGGCATCCGCCGGCGCCGGGGATTCCCGGGCTGCGTCCGGGCTCGGCTCATCGCGGCTGTAGATGCACATGAGGGTAAAACTTCCCTTGAGCCGGCCCTGCCCGCCGGACACGAGCGAGGCGCTCAATTCCTCGATATCCATGGTCGTCGGCTCCTGCTCGAGGGAGAAGAGGAATCGCACCAGCGCCTGGAGGTCTCCTTCCCACGTGCAGTCAATGGGCATTTCGAAGCAATCGCCGTGCCGCTTTTCCTTCTGCGGCTTGCGCTGGATCAGCGATAGAATGCTCTCCGTGGCCACGCGCTCGAGGATCTTGAGGTAATCGGCGGTCACATCCATGGCGGCGGGATAACGCGTCAGCCGCGCGCGCAGATCGGCCATCCGCGCGTCCCAGCGCGGACGATCCTCGACGAGGTGACGGGCCACGACGACCCGGCGCTCCAAGGCCGCCCGGGTGTCAAGGCGCTCCTGCCATTCCTTGATCCTGGGCGCCACCAGCAGATAGCTCAGGCTGAACAATACCAGGATGCCCGTCAGGACGCCCAGCCCGGCCTCGCGGGACGAGAGCTTCATGGCGCAGTGTCCTTGAGCTGAGCGGTTATCTGGAAGGTCTGCACGGTGAGATCCTTGCGCCGGCCGGGCTGGACATTGCCCATTTCCACGCTCTTGAACAGCGGCACCTGGTCGAGCGCTTTCTTGAAATCGTAGATGGGGTCCACCAGGCGCGCTTCGCCCCGCAAGGCCACGGAGCGCCCCTTGTTGAACTGGAAGGTGGTCATGTTCACGTCGGCCGGCAGGGCGCTGCTGAACGCGAGCAGGCATTCGAGGGCTGACTGCTGGCGGTCCAGATAGACCTCGAAGGAGCGTACCTGGCGCTGCAGCAGGCGCACGCCGCCGGCCGGCGTCTGCAGGCCGGCCATGGCGGCCTCCTGCCGGGCAAGCGCGCGCTGGTTGAGCTGGAATCCCGTCAGGAACGCCAGGATGGCCGCCGCCCACAGGCCCAGGGCGCACGCGGAAACCAGGATGAGGCGCCGCCGGAATCGCCGCGAGCGGGCGGCGGCGCGCCACTCGGGAGGGACGAGATCAAGGACGGCGCCCGGCCCCGGAACGCCGGGCGTGAACGGCGGCTGCACCATGCGGCGGGCCAAGCCCTCGCTCAGCGGCGGCAGGGAATCGAGCGCGTGCAGGCGCGCATCCTGGCCGAGCTCGCGGCCCAGCCGCGCCACAAGACCCTCCGGCTCCTGCCCGCGGCACCACACGTCCAGCCCGGACACCGGCATCACGCCGTGGTCCAGGTCCAGCGATACGATCAGCGCGCCCAGGTCCGACGCCAGCTCGTCGGCATACTCGCCGGGAGACAGGCTGCCCGGCGCGCCAACCGCCTTGAACGCCAGGGGCACCCCGTCCTGGACCGCGATCCAGACGCCGCCCTCGGGCTCCAGCAGCAGGATCAGGCGCCGGCCGGACGGCGGCACGGCCTGGCCCATGGTCAGGAGGCGCCACCACCCCATGATGTCGGCGTCCATGCGGGAGACCGGCAGGCCCGCGGCCCGGAACAGGCCGCCGAGCCCCTCGATATGGTCCTTCAGCGCGGCCGCGATCAGCACCCGGCACCCGGACTCCGTCGTGCGCAACACCTCGTAGGACACCGCCATCCGGTCTTCGGGAAAGGGAGAGGCCTGGTCCACCTGCAACTGGATCATGTCCGCCAGCTCGGCGGGATCTGTCGTCGGCAGGTCCACCACGCGCATCAGCAGCTTGCCGGGAGCCAGCCCGACGGTCAGCGCGCCCACCGCGCCCGGCCCGAGCCGGCCCAGCTCCGCGGCGCGCGCCGCGGGATCGGCCGGGGCGTCGCCGGCAGGCTCGAACGATGCCTGGCGCGCGGCCAGGATCTCGATCCCTTTCTTGCCCCGAGCGAGGGTGGTCCACTCGATGCCGGATTCGCGGTAGCGCACGCCGCCTATCACGTGTCGGGCCATGGCCTGGTTCCGCCGCGCGGCGGGACCGCCTGAGAGCGGCCCCCGCTTCCATTCAATGGTCGGTCATTGTGTCCGAATCGGGGAGCGTCGTCAATCCCGGTGTCAATTCCCGGGCTGCGCCGTTCAGCCGTCCGAGCCCCCGGCATCGTCCGACCCGGACTCCCGGGACCCGTCAGGCGCCGCGGAGGTGACGGCGCCGCCGCTCCACTCGCCCATCTCCCCGTCCGTCGGCTCGCCTTCGCTCCAGCGCAGCACCAGGATCTGCTGCCCGTTGAAATCCACGATCGAGGAGGCCGTGTAGACGAGGTCGCCCGCCTGTCCGCGGGAAATGAGGGTGAACCGGCCCGTGGCCGTGAAGGCCAGCTTGCCGGCCTTGTCCTGGGGAAGCGCCGGGACCTGCGCCACGAGTTCCGCGACATTGCGGAACCAGAGGTCGTCGTCGGTCCCCGGCTCCCCGTCCGGGCCGTATCGCGCGCGCACGATCTGGTCCGCCAGCGCGGCGTCAATATCCAGGTAGCCCATCAGCGTGGAGAGATCGGCGGCATTGACGTTCAGCTTGGCATCCGTGGCATAGGCGGTCAGGAACGGGGCGAGCGCCTGGTAGATCGGCCGGTCGGTCTCGGGAACCGGCTCCTCGAAGCCCTTGATGAGCGCCAGTTCGTCCACGGTATCGAGCGGCCCGTTCTTCGCCTGGTAGGGCGGCTCGAGCGTCTGGTAATAGTCCGATTCGGCCCCGTTGAGGTGGGTCAGCTCGTCCTGGTCCACCCAGTCAATCAGGCAGTCCACGAGCGCGTCATGCGTCTCCCAGGGCAGGCCGATGGCCTCGAACAGCGGCTGCCAGGCGGTGAGCGTGCGCTCGCGGTCTGCCGGATGGATCAGGCTGTTGAGGTTGATGCGCGCGTTCTCGGGGCGGATGCTCAGCTGCAGCGTCCCTTCGCCCAGCTCGCGGGTCAGCTCGGTGGAACCCCCGCGCGCCACGGCCATGGCCGACTGGCGCGCCTGCTCGTCGGAGCCCTTCGCCAGGTAGACGGACGGGTCCGGGTTGGCGACATCGCGATCCCGCGTTTCGAACAGGATCATGCGGGCGAGTTCGAAGCCGGCGCGCGAGAGGTACTCGGCCTTGAACCGCTTGCGCCAGCTCGAGGCGATCCGCGCCTCGACGTGCATGTCGAAGGCAAACGCCATCACGAAGAGCGAGAGCAGGCCGACCACCCACACGACGACAATCAACGCCATGCCGCCGTCCGGAGCCCGGTCTGTCGCGCGGCGTGTCATAGGGGCGGCGTCTTTCCAATCCAGGAGAGCGGCCCGGCGGGGAGTTCAAACGTGCGCTGGAGCTCGACCGGCGGCTCTCCGGGATCGGGCGCCTCCATGAAGACCGTGATCTCGACGGCCAGCGGCAGGCAGTTGGTCAGCTCGTCCTCCCACTCGTCCAGCCAGTCCCACTGGCCGTCTTCCAGCTCCCAGGCCACCCGGCAGTTCAGGCCAAGCACCGTGCTGGAGATGAAATGGGGCTCCTGCTCGAGCGGGTCGAAGGTGATCGGATTGCCGTACGGGCGCCAGGCCCGCACCGCCACCGCCGGCCGACCGCCGGGCCCCTCCTCGACCGACAGGCGCACCCGGTGCAGCCCGCGGGCCAGCGGATCGTCCAGCATCAGGAGCTCGGGGCCCGTCTTAACCCAACTGATGACGTCCTGAGAATCCGGGCTGTCGCCGTCGTCTTCCAGCGTGAATCCGTAGTAGGGCGCGGCCGGCGCCGCGTTCGTGGCCGCGCCGTTCGTGGCGGCATCGTTCGTGGCTGCCGGCGCCGGGGTCTGCGCGCGGGCGGAGGATCCCGGCTGGGGATAATAGGCCGACCGCATGCCGCCGACGACCTGCAGCATCAGGTAATCGCCGTGATCGAGGCTGCCGGCCACGGCGTTCCCGCGCTGCCAGGCGCGCGTGACGCTGTAAAAGGTGGTCAGGATCATGGTCATCGCCATGGACAGCAGGGCGACGGCCACCAGCATCTCGAGCAGCGTGAACGCGGCGCGACTAGTCCTCGTTGGCCAGGTATGCATAGCTCACGACTTCTTCCCGCGAGGCGTGGCCCTCCTCCGACCAGGACACGCGGGTGACGACGCGGAAGAGCTTCGGTTCGTCCTCGATTTCTTCCAGCTCGCGCGAGAAGAAAAAGCCGGGCTCGTATTCCGTTTCGGACACGGCGCAGTCGTCGGCCCGGTTGGTGGCGTGCAGCGGGAAATCGGCCTCGCCCCGCCCGAGGATGGCGCGCGCGGTCTGGTAATTGCGCGCCATGCGGATCACCGCCAGGCAACGGGCCGTGGCTTCCACCAGGACCAGCATCGAAATGCTCAGGATGGCCAGGGCGATGACAACCTCGATCAGGGTCATGCCCGCGCCGGGCAGGCGGAGCCGGATGGCCGTGCGCGTGGGCATCGGGTTCACTCCTGGCCGTATTCAAGGCTCTGTACGCTGCCCAGGGCGTCAATCGCCAGGGTCGCGGTGCGGCCGCCGGCGTCGGCCAGCCGCACCACGAAGGGATCGCACAGCCCGTTGCGGCTGAAGCGCACGCCGCCGGTGCCCTCGAGCAGCGGGTCCTGCCCGGCCACGGCGATCTCCTCGATGCGGACGCCTTCGACGACGCGCGTAAACGGAGGCAGGCTCGCATTCGAGGACACGAGGTCCACCTGGCCGTTGGCCAGGTTGAAGGTCACGGTCAAGTCGCATTGCTTGAGCACCGCCATGCTGCGCGCGTAGCGCGAAACGGTCGCCATCGTGCGGGCCGCGCTGCCGAGCCGCTGGCCCTGGATCGAGCGCACGAAGGACGGCAGCGCGATGCCCGCGATGTTCGCGCTCAAGGCAATCAGGGATTTCAG
>CAZUYI010000134.1:0-7259 GCA_964624095.1 uncultured Verrucomicrobiota bacterium
TGAGCTCCGCCGTGCGCCGGGCCGCGTTGCTCGAACACCCGTTTGACGAGTCGCTGATCATGAGCGAGGACCAGCAAGTCGCCCGCGACCTGCTGAACGCCGGCCTGTCCATCGTCTACCAGCCGGCGTCGGTGGTGATCCATTCGCACCGCTACTCGCTGGGCACGGCCTTCCGCCGTTATTTTGACAGCATCTACTCGCTCACCCTGATTTATCCGTCCCAGACCCTGCGGCTCAGCGCCGCCATGGGGCGCCGGTACCTGCTGCGCGAAGCGGCCTATGTCGCGCGCCGGTACCCGGCCGCACTGCCCTATTACGCGCTCTATAATCTGGCCAAGGCGGCTGGGGCCGTTGCGGGCCATTTTGGCGGGCGGCTCCCGCGCTCCGTGGCGCGCGCCTTCAGCCTGCACCGCTATCACTGGGATCCGGCGCCGGCCGATCCGTGATCCGCGCGGCCGGCGCCGCCGGGCCGCCTGCCGAGGGCGTAGCGCCATGGATGTCGCAGCCGTCATCCTTAACTGGAACCAGGCCTCCGCCACGCTGCGCGCCGCGGAGGCCCTGTTCGCCTGGAGCCGGCCCCCGGCCGGCGTCTGGATCGTTGACAACGCCTCGACGGATGGCAGCCGCACCCTCGTCCCGGCCCGCTGCCCGGCGGCCCGCTACCTCTATGGCGAAACCAACCTGGGCTTTGCCGGCGGTGCGAACCGGGCCCTGCGCCGCATCCTCGAGACGCCGGCTGAGGCCGTGCTGCTTCTGAATAACGATGCCGATCTGCCCGAGGACCAGGCCCGGCGCCTCGAGGACGCGCTGGTGGCCGACCCGCGCCTCGTGGCGGTGGGCCCGGTGCTCGACGAGTCCGCCGGGCTGCACCGCCGCCTCTCGGCGGGCGGCCGCGATATCGCCCGGCATGTTGAGACCCGGATCCTCGTCGGGCCGGACGGCCTCGAGCCGGCCGCCGGCGGTGCCGTGCGGCGCGTGGACTACGTGCCGGGCGCCGCGGCGCTGATCCGCACCGCCGCGTTCCGGTCCATTGGGCTCTTCGACGAAGCCTATTTCTTCAGCGGCGAACTGGCCGACTGGTGCCGGCGCGCCCGCCGCGCGGGCTACGCCTGCGCCGTCTGCCTGCGCGCCCGCGCCGGCCACGCCGCGCCCGCCAGCGGCCCGGTCCGCGACACGCTCTACCGCTACTACACGCTCCGCAACCGCTTCCTGTACGTGCGCGCGGAGCACGCGGGTATTGCTGGCGCCGGATGGGCCGCGGGCTGGGCCCTCGCAGGCCTGGCGATGGCGGCGCGCGCGCTGGCCGGCGGCCGCCCGGCGGCCGCCCGCGCCGCCTGGCTCGCCGTGCAGGATGGGCTCGGCGGCCGGTTCGGGAACCGGAACGCGCTCTTCGGATTTCCTTGAAGGACGGGGACACGCCTTATGATGCCTCCGCCATTGACGGTCGTCGTTCCCGCCTGGAACGCGGTACGCTGGCTGCCGGGCTGCCTGGCCGCGCTGCGGCAGCAGGTCTTTCGGGAGTTCCGGCTCATCGTCGTGGATAACGGGTCGGCCGACGGCTCCGCGGCGCTCGTGGCGCAGGCCTGGCCGGAGGCGGCGCTCATGCACTTCGAGCGCAACCGCGGGTTTGCCGCCGCCGTCAACGCGGGCGTTCAAGCCAGCCGCACGGACTGGGTGGCGCTGCTGAACGCGGACACCCGCCCGCGGCCCGATTGGCTTGCCGCGCTGGCCCGCGCGGCGGCGGCGGCGCCGCCGGACGTCGGCGCGCTGGCCTCGAAAATGATCTCGCTCGAGCGGCCGGACCGCCTCGACGATTGCGGCGATACGCTCTCCTGGCAGGGCGCCGCGGCCAAGCGGGGCCACGGGCTGGCGGTCTCGGAGTATGCGCGCCCGGACGAGGTGTTCTCGGCCTGCGCCGGCGCCGCGCTTTACCGGCGCGCCATGCTCGAGGCGCTCGGAGGATTCGACGAGCGCTTGTTCGCCTACCTCGAGGACGTGGACCTCGGCCTGCGCGCCCGGCTCCGCGGCTGGCGCTGCCTCTTTGTGCCCGAGGCGGAAGTGCTGCACCAGGGGCACGGCAGCGGCGTGCGCGGCGGCCGCTACGTGCGGCTCATGACCCGCAACCGCGCGCTGCTGTTTCTTAAGAACCTGCCCGCCTCCGTGCTCCGGCGCCGCGCGGGCGCCCTGCTCTACGGGCAATGGTATTTTTTCGTCGCGTACCGCCGCCCGTTCTCGAGTCTGGCGGGATATCTCGGCCTGTTGGCCGCGCTGCCGCATGCCTGGCGCGAACGGCGGCGGATTCTGCCGTCCATTGCGCTGGCGCCGGACCACATCGAGGCCTTGCTCGAGGCCGACATGCCGGAGCCGCCCCTGCGGGCGCTGGCAGCCGCCGCGTGGCGGCGCCGGATCCGGCCGGCCGGGCCGGAAACGCCGGCGCGGGAGGGGGCGAGCCCGTGAACATTCTCTTCCACCTCACCGCGCCGCCGCCGCCCGTGCCCGGCACGGATGCGGTCGTCCAGGAACTCGAGGCGCTACGAGCTCGGTTCGGCGGGGCGCTGCTGCCGCTCTACCCGCTGCGCCGGCCGAGCCGGTGGTTCCCGAAGCCGCTGTATGGGCTGCATCAACTCCGCGCCCTGCGGCGGCTCGAGCCGACCTGCGACCTGCACCATTTCAGCTTTGGCACGCTCTACCCGTTTCCCTGGCTGCGCCGGCTGCGCCAGCCGCTGGTCTATGCCGTCAGCGCCGGGCTCGGCGCCGTGCCCGGCGCCCGGCGCCCCCGCTGGCTCGACGGCGTGCGGGCGGTGGTCTCCCCGAGCCCGCGCGACGAGCCGCTCCTGCGCGACTGGTGCGGCGCGCGCGGGCATATGATCCGGCCGGGCATTCCCGTCGAACGGTTTACGCCGACGCCCCTGGCGCTCCGGGACGAATTGGTTCTGCTGGTCGGCTCGGCGCCCTGGATTCCGAGCCAGTTCCGCTCCAAGGGGATTGATCTGCTGCTCGAGGCCGCGCGCTCGCTTCCGCTGCGGCTGGTGTTCCTGTGGCGCGGCTTGCTCCTCGATGCCCTGCGCCGGCGCGTGGCCGCGCGCGGACTCGGCCGGCAGGTCGAGATCGTGGACGGCTTCACGGACGTCAACCGGGTCCTCGCCGGCGTGCATGCCGCCGTGGTGCTGGCCGCGTCCGGCCGGCTGGTCAAGGCCTGGCCGCATTCGCTGATGGAATCCCTGGCGGCCGGGAAACCGGTCCTGCTCAGCGCCTGCATCCCGATGGCCGATTATGTGGCTGACGCCGGGTGCGGCGAGGTGGTCGAGGCCCTCGCGCTCCGCGCCCTGGCCGCCGCGTTGCGCCGCCTGATGGACCGGTATGCCGCCCGGCAGGCCGCCGCCCGGGCCCGCGGCCCGTCGGATTTGGCGCTTGGGCCCATGCTCGACGCCTATGGGCGGGTTTATGCAGGCCTTGCCTGATCTCCGGCCGGCGGGCCGGGCGGCCGAGGTGGGGACGCTTCGGCGCCCGGTGGCGTAGGGCTCCGGAGCCGGCTTGTGGATTCGTGAGCCTGAATGCACCTTGACAGGAGCGCTGCGCGGGAAGAATGTGGTGGCCAGGGTGCGAGCGGGGGGGGAGCTGCCGGCCGTGAATCCGGCGCCCCGCCGTGCCGGCAAGGGGGACGAGGATGAACAATTGTGCGGCGAAGGCGGCCCTGGCCGCGTGCCTGTGGGCCTCGATCGGAGCCCCGGCGGTCCAGGCGCACTCTTGGACGAACTTGGGCCCGGGGCTGGATGGGGCGGTGCATGCGCTGGCGTTTGACGCGGCGGGCGCATTGTACGCGGGCGGCGAGTTCTTTGCGGCGGGCGGAATACCCGCCCGGCATGTCGCCCGCTGGGACGGGTTTGCCTGGAGCAGCCTGGGCAGCGGACTTGGCCATACCGTCCGCGCGCTGGCGTTTGACGCGGCGGGTACGCTCTATGCGGGCGGTGACTTCACCACGGCCGGCGGGGTGTCGGTCAACCGGGTGGCCCGGTGGGACGGCACGAACTGGTCGGACGTTGGAGGCGGCATGCGGCATGGCTCTTTTACGCCCCGCGTGGCGGCGCTCGCCGCGGACACGAACGGGTTGCTCTACGCGGGGGGTCTGTTTGACACAGCCGGCGGCGGCGCGGCCGTCAATGTGGCCTGTTGGGATGGCGTCCGGTGGAGTGGGGTCGGCGGCGGCGTGGGCTCGTCCACGCTCTGGCACTATGTGTCCGCCCTGGCCGTCGCCCCGGGCGGGCGCCTGTACGCCGGCGGGGAGTTTTCCGAGGCCGGCGCCGCGCCGGCCGCCCGCCTGGCCTGCTGGGACGGGTCCGCCTGGCATGCGGTGGGCGGCGGGCTCGATGACGGCGTCTATGCGCTCCTGGCGGATGCCGGGAACGGCCTGTATGTCGGGGGCGAGTTTACCTCGGCCGATGGCGGCGGGGTAGCGGCCCGGTACGTCGCGTGGTGGACTGGCGCCCTCTGGAGCAGCGTGGGCAGCGGCCTGGGCGGACCGGTGTATGCCCTGGCCCGGGACGCCGCGGGCCTGCTCTATGCCGGCGGCGACTTTTTCACGGCCGGCGGGGCGCCGGCCAACCGCCTGGCCAGCTGGGACGGCGCCTCGTGGAGCCCACTGGGCCGCGGGCTGTCCGAGTGGCCGGGCTATCATGTCAAGGCGCTGGCCGTTGACCCGCCGGGGAACCTGTACGCGGGCGGGCTGTTTATCACGGCCGGCGGCAACCCGGCCACCAATATCGCCAAGTGGAAGAGCGGCGCGTTTCTGCCGGCGCCGGCGGGACTGGCGGCAAGCAAGGGAACTCGTCCGGACGCCGTACGGCTCTGCTGGGATCCGGTCCCCGATGCCACGCGCTATGAGGTCTGGCGCAGCCAGGCCGCCAATTCCAACACGGCGGCCCGGCTGGTTCAGACCGAGGGCGCGTCCTTTGACGACCGGACTGTTGCGCTGAATGCCACCTATTATTATTGGGTTAAGGCCGGCGACGCGACGAGAACCAGCGGCTTGAGCCGGCCGGATGCCGGCTATGCCGCCTCGCCGGGCGCCGCACCCTTGCCGCTCCGCGACTTTGACGGCGACCGGCTAGGCGACCCGTTCGTGTATGTCGAGAGCCATGGGACGTGGATTGTCAAGCTGTCGGGAAGCGGATACGCCCGGCTGGAGCTGGCCGGTTTGCTGGGCGGGCCCGGCTGGACCGCGGCGCCGGCGGATTATGACGGCGACCGGCTTAGCGATCCGGCCATTTACGAGGAAGCCACGGGCACCTGGAAACTCAGGCCGACCCTGGACGGATACGAGAGGTGGACACGCCCGGCCATTCTGGGCGGGCCCGGCTGGACCCCGACGCCCGAGGATTACGATGGCGATAAGAAAGCCGATTACGCCGTGTACCAGGAACCCACCGGCACCTGGTCCGTTGACCTTTCCTCCGCGCGGTACGCGCGCGTCACGTTGGCCGGCTTCCTGGGTGGGCCCGGCTTCGGCCCGGCCGCCGCCCATTACGACGGGGACGAGCGGGCGGACCCGGCCGTGTGCTGCCGGACGGGCGCCACCTGGCAGGTCTTACTGTCGGAAGGCAACTATACCCTGTTGACCGCGCCCGACTTCATGGGCGGCACAGGTTGGATTCCGGTTTCCGCCGATTACGACGGGGACGGACGGGCCGATCCGGCGGTCATGAATCCGGTCAGCGGGGATTGGATGGTTAAACTGTCCGGCAGCGGATATGCCGCCTTGACCGTGCCGGGATTCCTGGGCGGCGTACAACCCATGCCCGGCCTGCGCTCCGCCCGGTAAGAAAGCCGGGCCATCCGTGCCGTATGCAGACGGGCGCCGCCCGGTTCCCGGCCCCCGCGCTCCTCCCGGCCCATGGCGGGCCGGCGATCCCCGCCGCCTGCCGATAGGTCCTCTACTTGGCCTGGTCGGGAGGGGCGGCGGTGTTCAGGTCCGGCGGCGGCCGGAGTGCGCGCCGCAGGGCGCGGGTGCCCTCGCGGCGCTTGTCAATTTCTTCCAGCAGTTCCGCGTGTTCCGCCCGCTGCTCGGACGTCAGGAGGGCGGCCACCTCGGCGCGCATCTCGTCCAGCAGCGCCTTGAACGTGGCGCGGCTCTGCGCGCGGGCCTGTTGAAGCCGCCCGTCAAAACGCTCGAGGATAACGCGAACGTGCGCCTGCTGCCCGGCATCGAGCCCCAGGCGCCGAGTGAGCTGGTCGGTGATGTGCCCGGGCACGTTGCCGGGGATCTGCGAGAAATGGCGGATGCGGGCGCGGATCAAGGCGGTGTGGCCGAGAACCCCGATGCCCACACCCGCCAGCAGCGTGGCCAGCAGCAGGAGAATCAGTTTGGTCGTGCGCATGGCGCGGCTCCCGTTAGAGGGCTAATTCCTCGGCATTCATGAAGCTTCGCTCGAACTCCTCGGGCGGTACGCTTTGACACCAGGCGTCGCTGATGCTCTGGTCAGCCATCCGGATGGACGACCCGAGGGCGCCTGCCGCGGCGAGAAGCGCCAGCGAGGCAGCGGCAGCGCAGAACCACAGGGGAACGCCGGCGGCGAGGCCGGCCGGCGCGCGGCGGAGCGCCCCCCAAAAGGCTTCCTGGCGCACGGCATCCATGATGGCCGCCGTATCGAGGGCCGGGGCCGCCGGGCGGTAGGCCGCGCGGAGCTGGTCCCAGGTGTGTCGCGGGGGGGTGTTCATAACGCGGGTTCCTTGTCCGGCCGTAGGGCTTCGAGCACGACTTTCAAACGGCGCCGCGCGCGGAACGCGCGCACCTTGACGGCGGACAGCCCGCAGCCCAGCCGGCGCGCGGCGTCCTCCATGGAACAGTCTTCCAGCTCGACGAGCGTGATGACCGCGCGGTCGTCTGGCGAAAGCCGGGTCAGGGCGGCGTCCAGCCAGGCCTGAGCGGCGGCGCGGGCTTCGCCGTCCGCCTGCCGCCCGGCGAGCGCCGCCTGGTGGGCCGCTTCCACGCGGCGCTGCGCCGCCTCGTCGAGTTCGGAGAACGTCCCGTCGCGGCGGCGGTAGCGGCGCCGCCAGAAGTCCATGGCCGCCCGGCGGGCAATGCGCAGGAGCCAGATGCGGAACGGCGCCGCGCCGCGGAACGACGGCAGGGAACGGTAGGCGCGCAGGAACGTGTCCTGGGCCACCTCCTGCACGTCCTGCGCAGGCAGACGGCGCGCGAGGTCCGCGGCCAGCAGGCGCTGGTAGGTGTTCACAATCACGCTGAAGGCCTCCATGTCGCC
>CAZUYI010000135.1:0-7259 GCA_964624095.1 uncultured Verrucomicrobiota bacterium
GCCCCGCGTGGACGCCTTGCCATGACGTCGCCCTCCCTGAGCCGCCACGAATCGACGCGCCTCCAGCAGCTGCGCGCGGGCATGCTCGGCACGCTGGCGGCCCTGCTCGCCGCGCTCTGGATGCTGCAGGTGGGTCGAGGCGACCGGTACGAGTCCAACATCGAGCGCCAGTCCCTGCGGCGGGTTCGGTTGCCGGGGGCCCGCGGCAGGATCTATGACCGCCACTTTGTGTGCCTGGCCGATAATGCGCCCACGTTCGGCATCGCGCTGTTCCCGGAGGAATTGCGCCTGAGCGGGCGCCGCACCGCGGACTCCGCCTGGGATACCGTCCAGCGGGTCGCCGCCGTGACCGGCCTGCCGCCGGACATGGATCGCGCCCGGATTGCGGAGCACCTCCACGCGCGCAAGGCGCTGCCGCTCATGGCCTGGCGCCGGATCGGGCCCGAGGCCCTGGCGCGCCTGGCGGAAGCCAGCCTGACGTTGCCGGGCGTGGACATTGCGGTCGAATCGGACCGGTTCTACCCGCAGGGCGCGCAGCTGGGGCACCTGCTCGGCTACGCGGGCATCGTGGAGGGGCCGGGCGCCGAGGAGCCCGATGACTACCATTATTACCTGCCGGACCTGGCCGGCCGCGCCGGGCTGGAGAAACAGTATGACGCCCTGCTGGCCGGCCGGCCGGGCGGGCGCCTGGTGCAGGTGGACGTGGCTGGCTACAAGCATGACGAGAAGGCCCTGCGCGAGCCGTGTCCGGGCGGCGACCTCCAACTCGCGATTGACGTCCGCCTGCAGCGAGCCGCCGAACGGGCCCTGGAGGGGATGGTCGGGGCGTTCGTGGCCATTGACCCGCGCAACGGGGACGTGCTCGCGATGGCCAGCGCGCCCGGCTACGACCCGAACGTGTTCTGCCCGAGGGTGTCCGTGTCCGACTGGCGCCGATTGCGGGACGACCCGGCCAAGCCGCTCTTCAACCGGGCCCTTGGCGGCCTCTACGCGCCGGGCAGCACGTTCAAGCCGCTGGTCGCCCTGGCGGCCTGCGCGCAGGGCGTGGATCCGGACCGGACGACCGACTGCCAGGGCTCCTTCGCGGTGGGTCCGCGGCGGCTGGTCTGCTACCAGTCCGTCGCGCACGGCCCGCTCGGGCTGCGCCGGGCTCTCGAGGTTTCGTGCAACGTGTTTTTCTTCGAGCTCGGGCTCCGGACCGGTTCCGACGCGATCGCTCACATGGCACGGGCCGTCGGGCTCGGCGAACGGACGGGCATCGAGCTCGAGGGCGAGACGGCCGGGCTGGTTCCCGACCGCGCCTGGAAGCGCGCGGCGCAGAACGAGGGCTGGCGCGACGGCGACACATGCAACCTGGCCATCGGCCAGGGCGCGCTGCTCGCCACGCCCCTGCAGATGGCCCTGCTCACCGGCGCCCTCGCCTGTCACGGCCGGCTGTACCGGCCCCGGCTCGTGCTGGCCGTGCGCCCGCCGGGCGCCGCGCGCTTCGAGCCGCGCCCGCCGGTGTTGCGGCGCACGCTCGCCTGGTCCGAGCCGGACCTGGCAGCCGTCCAGGCCGGCCTGTGGTCGGTCGTGCAGGGCCGCGAGGGCAGCGGCCGCCTGGCACGGGTCGAGGGCCTCGAGATCGCCGGCAAGACCGGCACGGCGGAATTCGGGCCAAAGCAGGCCGGCACGCAGCACGGCTGGATGCTGGCCTATGCGCCGTTCGACGAGCCCCGCCTCGCCGCGGCCATGGTGCTCGACGAGGCGGTCTCGGGCGGACAGTCGGTCGGTCCGCGAATGGGCGCCTTCCTGTCGGCCGCCCTGAGCCCGGCCGCGGCGCCGGACGGAGGTGCCGAGTGAACCGCGCCGGCATCCGACGATCCCTGCGCCGGCTGGACTGGGGCCTGACGGCCGTGGTGGCGGCCCTGCTCGCGCTGGGCATCGCCTTCATATACAGCGCCGGCGCCGGGCACCCGGCCTCCGCCGCGCGGGCCCTGCACCTCAAGCAGCTCTGCTGGGCCGGGCTCGGGACGCTGTTCTATTTCGGGTTCGCCCTGCTCGATTACCACGGCTGGGTGCGCCGGGCCTGGTGGCTGTACCTGGCCGGCCTGGTGCTGCTGGCGCTGGTGTTCGTGCCGCACGTGGGCGTGCGGGTCTACGGCGCCCGGCGCTGGCTGGCCGTGGCGGGCTTCCGCGTGCTGCAGCCCGCCGAACTCGTCAAGCTGGCCGTGATCCTGGTCCTCGCGCGGCTGTTCGGGTGGCCGGGCCGGAACCTGCGGCGCGCGCGGTACCGGGTGGCCGGCCTGCTGCTCGTGCTCCTGCCCGCGGCGCTCATTGCGCGCCAGCCCGACCTGGGCACCGCCCTCATGCTGCCGCCGGTGCTGCTGATCATGATGTGGTCGGCCGGCGTCAGCGCCCGCTGGCTGGCCTCCGTGCTGGCGGCCGTGGTCCTGGTCGCCGGCGCCGTCTGCGCGCTGATCGTCGCGCCGCCGGCCCTGGGCATGGAGCCGGCGCGGCACGAGCGCCTCCTGGCGCGGGCGGGTATCTCGCCGTACCAGCGCGACCGCGTCCTGGTCTTCCTGGACCGGGACCGCGATCCGCTGGGCGCCGGCTGGAACAAGATGCAGTCCCAGATCGCCATCGGCTCCGGCCGGCTCTGGGGCAAGGGCTATTGCCAGGGCACGCAGAACCTGCTCGGCTTCCTGCCCCGCACCGTGGCGCCGAACGACTTCATTTTTTCGGTGATTGCCGAGGAAACCGGATTTGCCGGCAGCGCGCTCACCCTGACGTGCTTCGGCCTGATGCTGGCCGCCTGCCTGCGCGCCGCGGCGAACGCCGCCGACGCGATTGGCCGGCTGCTGTGCGTCGGCGTGGCCGCCCTGCTGTTCAGCCACGTGGCCGTGAACATTGCCATGACGATCGGCCTGCTGCCGGTCACCGGGCTGCCGCTGCCGCTGCTCAGCTACGGGGGAACCTTTATGATCGGCACGATGACCGCCCTGGGCATCGTGCAGAGCGTCCGCATCCGGGGCGACTGGAGATAAGACTGGGTTATGAAAGCATTTCGGTTCATGTTCCCGTTCCGGCGCAAAACCGGCGGGTACCGCAAGCACATCGTCATCAACGCCGAGAGCCTGGAGACCCGGGTGGCGATCCTCGAGAACGGGCACCTGGAGGACTTCAAGATCGAGCATCCCTCCGAGGAGCGGATCGTGGGCAGCGTGTTCAAGGGCGTGGTGCAGAACCTCGAGGACGGGCTGCAGGCGGCCTTCGTGGACATCGGCCAGAAGAAGAACGCCTTCATCCACTACTGGGACATGTTCCCCGAGGATGTCTCGCGCCTGGAGGCCATGGACGGCGTGGCGCCGCGCTCGATGCCGCGCCGGCGCCAGTTCACCAAGGAGGAGATTTCGGGCTATTTCAAGGTCGGCTCCGAAATCTGCGTGCAGGTGTCCAAGGGGCCCATCGGCACCAAGGGCCCGCGGGTGACCGCCAGCCTGAGCATTCCCAGCCGCTACTTCGTGCTCATGCCCGGCAGCAAGCTCCGGGGCATTTCCCGCAAGATCGAGGACGAGAAGGAGCGCAAGCGGCTCAAGGACGTGCTGCGCCGCCTGCCCGTGCCCGAGGGCTGCGGGCTCATCATCCGGACCGCCGGCGCCGGCGTGCCGAGCACCGGGTTCGTGCGCGACATGCGGGCCCTGCTCGTCACCTGGGCCGACATCCAGAAGGCGTCCCGCGAACGGGAGGCCCCCTGCTGCCTCTACCAGGAGCCCGACCTCATCGAGCGGGTCGTGCGGGATTCGGTCACCGAATCCATTGACGCCATCCACCTGGATTCGCCGCGCGAGTACGAGCGGGTGCGCGACATCCTGGCCCGGATTTCGCGGCGCGTGAAGAACCGCGTCCAGTTGTACGAGAGCCCCCAGCCGATCTTCGAGCACTTCGACATCGAGCGCCAGATCGAGGACGCGTTCCGCCGCAAGGTGACCCTCAAGTCCGGCGGCTGCATCATCTTCGACGAGACCGAGGCGCTGATCGCCATTGACGTGAACACCGGGCAGCACCGCGGCGCCTCGACCCAGGACGAGACCATTTTGCAGGTGAACCTGGAAGCCGTCGAGGAGATCGCCCGGCACCTGCGCCTGCGGAACATCGGCGGGCTGATCGTGCTGGACCTGATTGACATGCGCCAGAAGAAGCACCGCAACCAGGTCTACCAGGCCTTCCGGGACGCGCTCAAGCGGGACAAGGCGCGCACCAACGTGCTGCCGATCTCGCCGCTGGGCCTGCTCGAAATGACGCGCCAGCGAGTGGCCGAAAGCCTCGCCTCGAGCATGGTCGTGGATTGCCCATACTGCCACGGCCACGGCAGCGTGAAGTCGCCGCTCAACCTGAGCGTGGAACTGCAGCGGCGGATCCTGGCGCTGCTGCGCCAGTTCCGGCAGCAGAAGCGGACCGTGCCCGAGCTGCGCATCACCGTGCATCCGACCGTCCTGAACCGGCTGCGGAAGGAGGACGAGTCACTGCTGGTGGACATGCAGCGCCAGTTCAACGGCCGGCTGAGCTTCCGGAGCGACGCTGCCAGCCACATCGAGCAGATCACCATTGCCCGGGCCGACACCAACGAGGCGCTCTATTCCAACGCGCCGCGCGAATAATGCTTGGTGAGCGGGCGTCCGCGTGGTAGAAACCGGGGCATCACGATTCGGGTAACAAAGGCATGACCCTTCACCGCTACCTGGCGCTCGGACTCGCCGCCGCCACGCTCGCCGCGGGCCGGCCGGCCCGGGCGGAAGCGCCCGGCCCGGCCGACGCCTCGCCCTGGCGCGTCCAACCGTCCCAGGTGGCGGATCCCGACGGCTTGCTGCGCGCGCTGGCGGCCCGCGCCGACCCGGTCTCCGCCTGGCTCCATGACCGCTGCGAGCCCGGTACGCGGCAGGCGCTCGACGGATACCGCCCGCCGCCGCCCGCCGCGCTCGTGGACGCCGTGGTGGCGGAGCTGAACCGGGCTCTGGACGACCCGGCCTTCTACGCGCCGGCGCGCTTCGCCGGCATGCCTCTGTCGGCGCAGACCGAGGCCCTGCTGGCCGGCGAGCCGGCGTCGGGCGGCGCGCTTCAGGAACTCAACCGGCGCCTGCTCGAGGACGCCTACCCCGACGCGCTCGAGCCCGCCTGGCGCCTGTCCTGCTACGTCCAGCCGGGGGATGTCCGCGCGCCGCGGGAGCTGGCCCTGGCGCTGCGCAACCAGCCGGACCCCGTGTCGCACTACCTGCGCCGGCGGCTGGCCGGCCCGACCGGCGCGCTGCTCCAGGCCTATGCCGGCGAGGGACCGCCCTCCGCCGAGCTGCTCGCCGGGCTGGTCGCCGCCCTGAACGAGGCCATTCAGGACGACGCCTTCTACGCGCCGGCGCGGTTCGAGGGGGTGTCGCTCGAGCCGCAGACCCGCGCGCTGCTGGGCCAGGACCCCCGGGACGACACACGGGAGCTGCTCAACCGGCTGCTGCTCGAGGACGCCTACCCCGGACTGCTGCGCCGGCTGGCCCCCGCCCCGATCGAGATCCAGGCCGACAGCCTCGAGTACGACGAGCAACAGAAGCTCATGATCGCCTCCGGCCGGGTCCTGGTGCGCAAGGACGCCGAGAGCGTGCGCAGCGATCACGCGGTCATCAACCAGCAGACGCACGACGTCCTGGCGGAAGGCCACGTGGTGTTCGAACGCGACAACGACCAATGGGCCGGCCAGACGCTCCGCTATAATTTCAAGACGCACCGGGGCGATTTCGGCCCGTTCAAGGCCTACCTGGACCCCTTTTATGTACAGGCCCGCTCCTCCCAGCGCGTCGGGACCGACCGCTACGAGCTCCGCCAGGTGCGCCTGGCGCCGTGCGAGGGGGACCGGCCGGAAGCTTACTTCCGGGCCCGGCGTGCGTGGATTACGCCCGGCCGGCACGTGCGCGCCCAGCACGTGGTGCTGTTCGTCAAGGGCGTGCCCGTCATGTACTCCCCGTTCTGGAACCAGAACATCGGCGACCGCAATTTCATCAGCCTGGTCCCCGGCTACAGCAGCCGGATGTATGCCTACCTGCTGACGGCCTTCAACTACCGGCTCACCCGCCACCTCGAGGCGGCCACCCACCTCGACGTGCGCGCGCGGCGCGGGGTCGGCGTCGGCCAGGACCTCATGTGGTCGTCGAGCGGCAACGCCCAGGGCCTGTCCACGGAGCGCTACACGGCGCCCGAGGACGACTTCTGGGTCATCGGGCGCTCGGGCCCGCGCCGCCGCGACGCCGAAACGCCCGACGACGACTGGGCCGGCGACCTGATCGCCTACGCCCTCCACGACGACTGGCCCGACGAAGGCAAGCGCCAGGACTACGAGCTGGACGCCGAGCGCTACCGGCTGCGCCTGTACCACACGCACAGCTTCGAGCACGGCAACTACTTCATCGGCCAGGCCAACTACCTGAGCGACCCGAAAATCATCGAGCAGTTTTTCCGCGACGAATACAAGAGCAGCCCGGAGCCCGAGAACTACCTGGTCTTCGGGCACCGCGGCAGCCGCTACACGGCCACGCTGCGGGCGGACAAGCGGCTGAACGACTACTACGACGCCGTGGACCGGTTGCCGGAGCTGACGCTCGACGTCTCGCGCCGCAAAGTCGGCACGACCCCGTTCTATTACCAGGGCTCGCTCGTCGGCGGCTGGCTCGACCGGCTGTGGGAGGAGCGCGCGACGAACCGCGAGGACTATGCCGTCGGCCGGGTCGACGGCCACCAGATGCTCTACTATCCCACGAAGCAACTGGGCTTCCTGAACGTGATCCCGCGCGGCGGCTGGCGCGGAACCCACTATAGCAAGACCAAGGAGGACGTGACGAACGTGACGGTCACGACCACCACGGGCACCAACGGGGTGACGCGGACCCGGACGAACACGACCGTCTCGGCCCGCGAGCAGGACGCCGAGTTCCGGTCGCGGCCGGAGCTGGGCCTGGAGACCTCGTTCAAGGCCTTCAAGGTCTGGGAAACCTATCCGGGCGACGCGATCAACAACCTGCGCCACATCGCCGAGCCCTACGCGGACTACACCTACGCGCCCGAGCCCAACGTGACCAGCAACCAGCTCTACTACTTCGACTCGATCGACACGCTGGGCGAGGCCAACGAGGTCCGGCTCGGCTTGCGCAACAAGATCCAGACCCAGCGGTTCAACAAGCAAAATCTCAAGCGCCACGACGTGTACGACCTGATCAACGCCGACGTCTGGACCACGTGGT
>CAZUYI010000136.1:0-7226 GCA_964624095.1 uncultured Verrucomicrobiota bacterium
TGCGGCGATCACGAAGAAAGTCGGGATGCTGGTGATCAGGCCGATCACCACGAATTTCGCCCACCGCGGATCCAGGCCGGCGAGGCCCGCAGGGTGCTGGCCGTCGTGAACACCGAGCAGATGCCGATAGATCCCGATCAGTTCCGGGCGGGCCTGGAAGTCGAGCTCGAGCACGGGCTGCGGTTCAAGGACGCCAACGTAAGCAACAACCACCCGGTAATCACGGGGAAAATCGTGCTGGCGCACCTGAAAGAGAGCCTGGACTACTACAAACTGCTGGACGTGGCCGAACTCGAGGGCGACCTCGCGAAGGCCATTGCCGCCGGGCGCGCGGCCAAGACCCGCGACTATTACCGGCGCCTGGCCCTGGCCAAAAAGGCGCTCGCCGAGGCCGAACACGCCATGGTGAAATGAGCCGGACTCTCACCCGCGCGGGTTGAACGACGACGCGCGGGCCAGCTCGGCGAAGAGCGCCTTCTCGCGGTCGCTCGGGCGCGGCGGCACGACGATCCGGATCAGCGCGATCAGGTCGCCCGCCTGCCGGGCGCCCGGGAATCCCTTGCCTTTCAGCCGCATTTTCTGGCCGCTCTGCGTGCCGGGCGGCAGGCTGAGCATCGCCTGGCCGCCGAGCGTGGGCACGGGCACACGGGCGCCCAGCGCGGCTTCCCAGGGCGTGATGGGAACGGACACCTCGAGGTCGGACCCGGCCAGCCGGAACACGGGGTGCGGCTCGACCCGGATGCACAGGTAGAGATCGCCGGCCGGGCCGGCGTCCGGGCTCCGCGCCCCCTGCCCGGCCAGTCGGATGCGGGTGCCCGGCAGCGTCCCGGGCGGGATGCGGACGTGGTAGCTCCGGGTTTCCGGCCTGACCCGGCCTCGTTCGTCCGCGCGGATCGCCTGCAGGCTGACGGCCTTGCGCGCGCCGTGGGCTGCCTCTTCCAGCGTAATGGCCAGCTCGGCCTCGTGGTCCTCGCCCCGTCCCGGGGTTTCCGCCGCCTCGAATGCCAGGTCGTCCAGGCCGGCGGCTTGGAACCCGCCGCCGCCGAATAAGGCCTCGAAGAACTCGCTGAACCCGCCCAGCCCGCCGCCCGGGAACCCGCGGCCCGCGCCCGGACGCCGTCCCCCGAACTCGTACCGCATCTGCTCCCAGCCTTGCGGCGGAGTGAACGCCTGCCCCGCACGGTACTGGGCGCCGAGCGTATCATACCGCCGGCGCTTGGCGGGGTCGCCGAGCACCTCGTAGGCTTCCGCGAGCTCCTTGAACCGGTTTTCGGCGCCGAGGTTCTTGTTGACGTCCGGATGGTATTTCCGCGCCAGCCGCCGATAGGCCTTGCGGATCTCGTCGGCCGACGCCGTCCGCGACACGCCCAGCACGTCGTAGTAATTCTTGAAGGTCATGCTCACGGGCGTCTCCCGGCGCCGGACTCAGCGCTTCGCCGCGCCGGCCTGGTTCAGCAGGGCCTCGACGGCCCGGTGCCCCTTGAGCGCCGCCCACTGGGCCGGCGTCTGCCGATGCTTGTCCACGGCCTGCACGTTCGCGCCCCGTTCGATCAACAGCGCGACCATCGCCTGCTGCCCCTGGATGGCCGCCACGTGCAGGGGCGTCAGGCCCAGGCTGTTGCCGAGGTTCAGGTCGGCGCCCCGCCCTATAAGCGCCTGGGCGGCGTCCAGGTGGCCATGGCTCACCGCCTTGACCAGCGGCGTGGCGCCGTCGCTGTCGCAGGCATTGATCTCGGCGCCGCGGGCCAGCAGCAGCTCGATCACCTCGGGCCAGCCGTATTGGGCCGCCGTGTGCAGCGGGGTTATCTCCAGCATGTCGCGCGCGCCGACGGCGGCGCCGCGGGCCAGCAGCATGGTGACGATCGGCGTGCAGCCGCGCCCGGCGGCGTTATGGAGCGGCGTGCGCCGCTTGAGATTTTCCGCATTCGGGTCGGCCCCCTTGGCCAGCAGCACCTCAACCACGTCCGCCTGGCCCAGGAAGGCGGCCAGATGCAGGGCCGTGGCCCCGGAATCGTTGCGGGCATTGACAGCGGCGCCCTTGGCCAGCAGGAGCGCGGTGGCGTCCCGGTGCCCGCCTCCGGCCGCCCAGTGCAGCGGGGTAAAGCCGTTCCCGTCCTTGCTGTTCAGCAGGGACGGGTCACTGTCCAGGCAGGCGCGCACCGCGTCCGTCTGGCCGAGTTCGCAGGCCGAAAAGAGCGCCTGGGCGCCGCCGCGGGCCGCCAAGGCGCAGAGCGCGGCCAGGAATAGGGTTCCAACACGCCATGGCTGGGTCATGGTCTGGCCTCCATTCAGGACGAGGATGTCCGGCTGACAGGTCGGGCCGCGCGCCGGGCAGCCGCGCGCCGGGGCGCGGCTTCATTCAGGCTGCCGGTGCGATAGCCCTGCAGATCGAGGGCAGCATACACGAATCCCGCGCGCCGGGCGAGCGCGGCCAGGGCGCGGCGCGCGTCGGGCCGGGCCAGCCGCGGGATGGCGCGCGGCTCGACTTCGATGCGCGCCACGGCCCCGTGGTGCCGGACTCGAGCCTGCCGGCAGCCGAGCCGGTGCAGCAACGCCTCGAGCCGGGCCACCGCGCGCAGGCCAGCCAGCGTGATGGGCGTGCCATAGGGAATCCGGGACGCCAGGCAGGCCTGGGCCGGCGCATCGGCCGTGGGCAGCCCGAGCGCCCGCGACGCCGCGCGGATATCCGCCTTGCGGAAGCCTGCCGCCAGGAGCGGATGCAGCACCCCGGCTTCCGCCGCCGCGCGGGCGCCCGGCCTCTCGTCGCGCCGGTCGTCGGCCTGGGTGCCGTCGGCCACGGCCGGGAGCCCGGCGCGCGCGGCCAGGCGGGCCAGCCGGCGGAACAGGGCCCGCTTGCAGTAATAGCAGCGGTCGGGCGGATTGGCCGCCACGCGCGGAAGGGACAGGGCGTCGAAGCGGATCTCGAGGTGCCGCGCGCCCAGGCGCCGCGCCAGGGCTGCCGCCGCCCGCCGCTCGGCGGCCGGAAAGAGGGGCGACACCGCGGTGACCGCCAGGACGCGGTCGCCCAGCGCCTCGCGGGCGGCGGCGAGCAGGAAGGCGCTGTCGGTGCCGCCGGAAAAGGCCACCAGCAGGCCGCCCGTCCCGCGCAGAATCCGGCGCAGCCGCGCCCGCTTGTGTTCGAGCGCGGAGCGTGCCGGGTTCGCCGAAGGACGCAGGGAAGACCGGTTCATGGAATGGCAGTGTTCCGCATTGCCGCCGGCGTGTCAAGCGCGGTGTCCGGCCCGCGCGGCCCCCGCCCCGCGGAGGGCGGTGGCGAACGAAAGCCGGCTGCTTGCCTGCCGCGCCGGCCCACGAATTTGCTTTACGGGATGCCGCCCGTGTGCGATAGTATAGCGTCGTCTGGATGAAAGCGCGCAAGGATCGGGACCCCGGGCGAGGAACGCCGCATATGGAATCAAAAATCAGGGCGACGTTGGAGTCACTCCGGGCCATGCTTCAGGCGGACGGGGGCGACCTGGAGGTGGAGAGCATCGAAAACCTCCAGGTGCGCGTGCGGCTGAAAGGCGCCTGCGGCGGGTGTCCGCACGCGACGCTGACGCTCAAGCAGGGGATTGAGCGCATCCTGCGCGAGAAAATTGATCCCGGCATTACGGTATCGCAGGTACGCTAACACGTTGAGCGGGGCATATGCGCATGCAAACAAAGCTGATCGCGCTTGGAACAGGATGGCTGCTGGCAGCCGGGCTGGCCCGGGGTGTGCCGGCGCAGTTGATGGTGGAGCCCACGAACGTCGTGCGCGAGATCTGGACGGGGATGGACGCGGGCAGCAACCGGTTCGAGATCTGGAACGGAGGCACGAACGGCGACGGCACCGCCGATCTCATGACCTTCACGAACCGGGTGCTCTACACGGACAGCGGCACCTACACGAACTGGCTCAGCGTGGACCGGACATCGGGCAGCAGCCAGGGCGAGCGGCAGGCCGTGTGGATCCGGCTCGACACCGCCGGGTTGCCGCCGCGCGAGGCCGCGTATGCCGGCCTGATCCGGGTTGAAGGCCGGGACGTGGGCCTCGGGGCGGATGCGATCTATTCCCCGCGCGAGGTCCAGGTCCGCGTGCGGGTCTTCGGGTATCCCATGCTCTCGGTGAGCCCCGCCTCGTTCACGAAGACCATCACCGAGGGGCACGAGCTGGCGGGCGACACGCTGTTCGTGGCCAACACGGGCGAGCCGCCGCGCGCGGTCATGACCTATACCGTGTCGGTGTCGTCGGCCGGCGGGTGGCTGTCCGCGAACCCGGCCAGCGGCGCCGTGCAGGACGGCAGCAACGAGGTGCTCGTGGGCTATTCGCCCGCCAGCCTGGCGCCGAATGTGTACACGGGCCAGTTGACCGTGGTGGCGCCCGGCGTCGGCGCGCAGGTGGCAAACGTGTCGCTGACCATCACCCGGCGTCCGCTCCTCTCCTGGGATGCGCCCACCAAGGTCTGGACCAACGAAATCCCGGCCGGCGGCAGCGTCGGGAGCGTGAGTGTCTCGGTGCACAATGCCAGCGCCATGCCGCGCGGCCAGCTGAACTTCACGGTGGGCGTGAATGGCGATCTCGCGGGCGTGGCGCAGGTCGAGCCGAGCAGCGGCATCAGCACCGGGAACATCCAGGGATTCCGGGTCACCTACAACACGGCCGGGCTCGGCGTGGGGCTTTACACGGGGAACCTGACGCTCACCGGCGTGGACGATCTGACCGGGGAACCGGTGACCAACGGTCCGCTGACGATGGGCCTTAAAATCATCGTGAAGGGCGCGGCGGCGCTCAAGGTATCGCCGGGGCAGTTGAACGCCACGGTGCCCGAAAACGCCTCGGCCTCGGTTCCGTTGAAGGTCTGGAACAACGGCCCGCTGCCGCACGGGAGCATGCGCTACACGACGAGCGTGGATGTTGCCTGGGCGGTGCCGACTCCCCGCGGGGGCGTGGTGTCGGACCAGACGGGCACGGTCTCCGTGGCGTTCCAGGCCGGTGCGCTGGCCCCGGGCACGTACAACGGAACGCTCACCGTGCGGGGCTACGACGCGCAGAGCGGCGTGCAGGTATCAGGGTCGCCGAGCTCCGTGCCGCTCACGATGGTGGTGCAGTCCCGGCAGCCGCTGAACCTGGAGCCACCCCGCGTGGACGGGGCCTTGCACGTGGGGCACACCGCGGAAGCATACGTGGGGCTCTGGCAGAACCAGAACCGCCTGACGTTCACGTACCAGTGGGAGCGGGCCCGGACGGCAGCGGGCGTCGGCGCCCAGGTGATCGCGGGGGCGACGGCCCGCACTTACAAGATCGCGCAAGCCGACTTGGGCTGGTACCTGCGGGTGAAGGTGACGGCGACCGACGCGCAGCCGTTCCCGCTTCGGACGACCGTCCCGTCGCCCTGGGAATCCGCCGCAAAGGTCAAGGCCGTGCGCGCCGACTTCAACGGGGACGGTATCACGGACCTCTGGTATTACAACGAGGCCGAGGGCATCTGGCGGGCGAACTTCGGCACCTACCAGTGGGCGTCGGGCCCGTTCGGCGGTCCGGGCAACCTCGCGGTGCCGGGCGATTACAACGGGGACGGGCACGAGGACGTCTGCGTCTACGAGAAGGCGCGCGGGATATGGCACGTGCTCCTGTTGCCGCGCATGGAATACGCGAGCGGCAGCCTGTTCGGGGGCATCGCGCAGGAGGCCGAGGCGCAGCCGGTCCCGGCGGACTACGACGGGGACGGCGCGACGGATGCGGCGCTGTTCTGGAAAGGCTACTGGGCGGTCCTGCGCTCGACCTCCTGGCAAATCCAGGTGATCCAGCCGTTCGCCGGGTCGGCCGGCACGCCGCTGACCGGCGACTGGAACGGGAACGGCCTGGCAGACATGGCCGTGTACCAGAGCGGACGCTGGACGATCCGCTACGATACCGGCGGGGTGGAAGTGTTCCAGTTTGGAGGCCTGGCGGGCCAGCAGCCGGTGCCGGGCGATTTCGACGGGGATGGGCTGACGGACCTGGCGGTCTATGATCCGGCCCGGAACCAGTGGCGTTACCGCGAATCGAAAACAGGCCAGGACAAGACGGTGTCATTCGGGCTCGGGGGCGTCCTGGCGATTCCAGGCTACTACGACCGCGACTCGAAGCTGGACTTCGGCCAGGCGCGGCTCTCGAGCGACCTGGATTTCATCATCTGGGAAATCAAGCGGACCACGGAAACGGCATTCCCCTATCGCGGCCAGTCCTACCAGCAGTCCACCGACCGCTGGCGCGTGAGCTGGTAAGGGCCGCGGCCGCGCCCGCGGCCCCGGCTTGTTTGCGGAATGCGCCCATGGAATCCATTCCGGCCAATTCCGATCGCGCTCGCGGACCCGACGCGCCCGCGGACGCCGCCTGCATCGAGGCCGGCTTCCGGCGCCACCTGAAGTTCACGCGCTGCAAGAACTGGGGCTCGGCGACCGACTTCGACAAGTATCTCAGCCTGGTCTACGCCATCCGCGACCTGGCGGTCGAAAAGATGATCGCCACGCAGGCCGCCTATGCCCGCCATGGCGTCAAGCGGGTCTACTATCTCTCGATGGAGTTTTTGCTCGGCCGGCTGCTCGACAATCACATGGCCGCCCTCCGCGCCGGCCCGGCCGTCCGCGAGGCCCTCCGCACCCTCGGCCTGGACTTCGAGACTCTGGCCGCCTGCGAACCCGACGCCGCCCTCGGCAACGGGGGCCTGGGCCGACTGGCCGCCTGCTTCCTCGATTCGCTCGCCACCCTCGAGTACCCCGCCTACGGGTACGGCCTGCGCTACGACCACGGCATGTTCCGCCAGGAAATCGAAAACGGCTGGCAGCGCGAGCGGCCCGACGACTGGCTCAAGTACGGGTATCCCTGGGAAATGATCCGGCCGGAATACACCATCCCCGTCCTCGTCTTCGGCCGCACCGAAACCCTCCGCGGCCCCGATGGCGTCGCCCACCCCGTCTGGGTGGATTGGCAGCTCTTCGAGGGCGTTCCCTACGATGTGCCCATCATCGGGTTCGGAGTCAATACGGTCAACTTCCTCCGGCTCTGGAGCTCGAGAGCCAGCGAAGGATTCCGCCTCGACGTCTTCAACCAGGGCGACTACATCAGGGCGATGCAGAAGGAAAACTGGGCCGAAATGGTCACCAAGGTGCTCTATCCCTCCGATACCACCTATGCCGGCAAGACCCTGCGGCTGGTCCAGGAATATTTTCTCGTCACCTGCTCGATCCGCGACCTGATCCGG
>CAZUYI010000137.1:0-7197 GCA_964624095.1 uncultured Verrucomicrobiota bacterium
ATAATGAAATAACAGTCTTAACTTATTGGTGAGGAGGGTTCTTATATATTTCCACCGGCGGAAGTTACGTCGGTGACATATCAAGAACAAAAAAAGAGAAAAATTGGGTTAGGGGTAACACGGATTACTTCTTCCGTGCCTGCAATGTTCCGGTCTGGCGCGGTTTCCTGACCGGGGCTGCTGGTGCCGGGGATTTGGCTGCCGGTGCCCGGCCCTTTGACCGGATCGCAGCCGACCGGCCCTCAGTCCGGGCGGTCGTGCGTGCATTAGGCTTCGCGGGCGTTTTTCCCGGTGTTTTTTTCGGAGTCTTTTCGGGGCGCACGGGAGATGCAGCTCCCTTTCCTTTTTCGGCAAGAACCAGGGTCCTGCCTCTGACCTCAACGATCCGTGCCTTTGCCCGGGCCGCGATCTCCTCCGGTTCAACCTCCGCGCTCTGGAGCCACTTTACCTTGATCTGCTTGCGCTTCTTCAACTGGGCGACAATCTCCTCGATCATCGTCTCTGAGCAGCCCTGTTTGCCGATCCATACGGTCGGCTTTAAGTCCTGCATGGATCGGTCACTTGGTTCCGGCATCTGGTCTCACCACACGGTATCTCATCTTTTTGTTGCAGGAGCCGCAGGTGACAACAACATTGCCATCATGCACCCGTACCCGCATGTTACTGCCCGGGACAAGGAAAGCATGCAATGACTCAACCCGCTTCGGACTCCGTGTTCCAGACCATCATCGAGCCGTTCAAGGACAAGCGCCCATGAAATTCGCCGCGCAATACGGACTGCAGCCGGACCTGACCTTCGAGGAGAATGTGGCGCGCACGCGCCGGGCCGGCTACACGGGCATCGAACTGTCAACCGCCGGGATTTTCGAGGGGCGCGCCCGGCCGCTGCCGGACTCGGAGCTGCCGGCGCTGCTCGAGGCCGCGCGCCGGCGCGGCGAGTCGGTGCGCGCGGCGGGCCTCGAGGTCATCGGGCTCGTGCCGCCCTATTTTGCGCTGAGCTATTTCGAGGCGCCGGTCTTCGAGCCGTACTACCGGCTGGCCGCCGCGCTCGGCGCGCCCGCGCTGCGCGTGTTCGGCATGCTCTACGACGCCAAACAAGGCTACCGCGCCCTGTTCGAGAAGAGCCGGACCATGCTCCGGACGCTTGTCGGCTACGGCGAGCGGCACGGCGTGCGGAGCCTGCTCGAGCTGCATCCGGGGAACCTGAACGAGAGCTGCTCGGCCGCGGCCGCGCTCCTGAAGGAGTTCGATCCGCGGCGGGTCGGCGTGATCCACGACCCGCAGAACATGGTGATCGCCGGCCGCGAGAACTGGCGCATGGGCCTCGAGATTCTCGGCGACTACCTGGCGTACGTGCACGTCAAGGATTCCGTGTTCGCGCGCAACGACCAGGGCGCCTGGGCCTGGAAACTGGTCCATCCCGGCGAGGGGCTGGTCAACTGGCCCCAGTTCGTGAAGGCGCTCCGGGACACGGGCTTCGACGGCTGGCTCTGCAACGAGAACCGCATGGACAAGCAGGGCCTGCCCTCGGAAACCTATCTCGAGGCCGAACTGGACTACCTGAAACGACTGTGCGGTTGAGCCGGCCACCCCGTATCCCGGCTCCATCCCCGCTTCGACAGAACCCCCCGCGACAGAAAGGCGTCTCCAGCCGATGAACACGCGCATGACCCTCCTGGCCGCCCTGACGACAGCCGTGTGCCTGCAATCCGCCCGGGCAGCCGATGCCCCGGCGCCGCTCGCCATTCCGGACACGCCGGAAGCCCCGATCCTCGACGGGGTGCTCGACGATGCCTGCTGGCGCGCGGCGCCGTCGCTGGAGCGCTGGTATGCGCAGGACGGCGGGGAGCCCGTCGCCCACACGACCCTGCGCCTGGCGCGGGACGGGCGCTGGCTGTACGCCGGGGCCGAGTGCCGGAATCCGCGCATGGGGCACGTGCGCCAGCGGGTCTTCGAGCGCGACGGGCCGGTCTTCACGGACGACGCCCTGTCGCTGTTTGTCCGGCCGGACCCGGCGACCCGGGCCGTCTACGAATTTTCGGTCAACTTCGCCAACGTGCAGTTCGACAAGCGGGTGACGGCGGACGGCGCGCGGGACGAGGCCTGGAGCGCGCCCTGGCGCTCGGCGACGCGCTCGGACGAAGGCGGGTGGACGGCCGAGCTGGCCATTCCGCTGGTCGTGTTCGAGACCGACGACCTGGCCGGGCTGCGTCTGCAACCCGTGCGCTCCTTCCTGGAGGTCCGGCTGGACGAGATGCAGGCCTTCGACTCCGACCGCCGGATCAACTTCGGGCCGCGCCCGGGTTGGAAGACGGCCGGCGACGCGGCGTTCCTGGAGACGGCCGGCCTGGGCGGATTCACGCCGGAACCCCCGTTCGTGCCGCGGATCGCGGCGGCCCGCGCGCTGGGCTATGGGCGGGACGCGGCCGGGCTCCACTACGGCGTGGACGTGGACCTCGATACCGGAACTCCCGTCCCGGGCGAGGCCCTGCTGCAGGTGCTCGAACAGCGCGACGCCGGGCCGGCCGTGGCGCTCGCCCAGCCGGTGTCCCTGGCCGCGCACGAGGCGCGCACGGTGCGCCTGGCCGTGCCGGCGACCGACCTCGGCGAGCGGGCGCTCGCCGTGCGGCTGGTCGAGCCCGGGCGGCCCGCCAACGCGCTGGCCGTCTGCGAGCTGGATCGGCGCGCCCTCCAGGTCTTTACCCGGGTGCTGGCCGGGCGGAGCTACGTGACGACCGAGCCCCTGCCGGTCCGCGTGGAACTCGGGCTCTCCGAGCCGCTGCTTCGCGACATGACGCTCACGCTCGAGGTCAACGGCAAGGCCGCCGTGGAGCAACGCGGCCCGGCGCCCGCCGGGACACTCGACCTGCCGCTGGAGTCGCTCCGGGAGGGCGACAACCCGGTGACCGTCCGGCTTAGCGCCGGCGGCGCCGAGCTGGCCGCGCGGGCGCTGACGGCGCGGCGCCTGCCGCCGCGGCCGGGCTTCGAGGTCAAGCTCGATCTCCTCAAGGGCGTCATGCTCAAGGATGGCGCGCCGTATTTCCCCGTGGCGATCTACACGCATTTCCTGTATCCGAAGCCTGCTGCGCCGGGCGAAGCCGATCCGACCGAGCCGGTGTTTAAATTCCTGGCCGAGGACATCGGGCTGAACACCGTGGTGCGGTTGCGCGCCGCCGAGCACCTGGACCGCTACGTCGAGCTCGCGCGCGCGTACGGGCTGAACGTCATTAACTGGGCGTACCCGGACGTGGCCGACCTGCCGCAGCGCATGAAGTCGGATCCGTCCTTTGCGGCGGGGTCCGCGGCCCTGCCGCTCGAGGCGCGCCGGGCGATCTGGCGCGGCTGGTACGAGGCCGGGGCGCCGAAGGCCGCCGAGGAAACGCGGTTCCTGCGCGACTGCCCGAACATGATCGGCTACTACAACCAGGACGAGCCCAACCTGCCGCCGCAACAGTTCCGGCTGGCCTGGTCGGAATGGTACGCCGACACCGTCATGGGCATTGATCCCTACCGGCCCCTGATGCTGCTGTATGCCCGCCAGGTGCCGGCCGGCGACGAGTGGACGCGCTGGGGCGGCATCCTGGGCTATGACGTCTATCCGAACTCGCATGCCGGCGGCTCGATGTACGACGAGCCCGGATGGGGCACCTCCTACTACGCCTGGGAACTCCGCGAGCGCTGCCGCCGGGACCATAAGGTCATGTGGTTCGTGCCGCTGGCGAACCTGATCCAACCCGCCCGACAGCCGGTCGGGATGAGCCCGGCCCACATGCTCTGCCAGGCCTATAGCGCGATCATCTACGGGGCGCGCGGGCTCCTGTATTTCGCGCTGCCGAACGTCGTCGGGCCGGATGCCTGGGGCGCCCTGCGCACGATAGCCGCGCAGGTCCGCGAACTGTCTCCCGCCCTGCTGAACGGGGACCCGCCGCAGGATATCCGCTATCCGAACGAATCGCTCAACCCGCGCGGGCGCCAGTTCCCGATGGTCAACGCCATCCTGTTCCAGTACCCCGACGGCCGGTTCCTGCTGCTGGCGGCCAATATCCGGGATGTCGCGGCCCAGACCGAGTTCCGGCTCGCCGGGCTTGGCCGGGCGGAGCGCGTATGCGGTGGAGACGGCCCGCTGGAACAGAGCCAGGGCGGGTTCACGGACCTCGTTGAAGGCTACGGCACGCGGGCCTACCGCCTGGCGCTCGAGCCGCCGGCCGGCCCGGTGCGGGTGGATGTCTGCTCGACCGCCCGCGAGGACCGGCGCGCGCCGCGGGTGGATGTCCACGGGATCATGGCGCGGGTCATGCTCGGCAAAAACCATATGCCCAATCCGTGCTTCGAACGCCAGTTCAACCGGGGAGTGCCCGATTTCTTCAAGCCGACCACGATGTCGCTCGATGACGGCCGGCCCGGCTCGGCCTGGTTCGTGGACGAGTCGGTTCGCTGGGAAGGGAAACCGTCGCTGAAACTCGCGAAGAGCATGTTCGGCGTCTGCTATCCGCCCCGCTCGCCGCGTCCGGCGCCGATGACCCTCTCGTTCCATGCCCGCGGCGCCGTGCCCGGCGCCTCGGTGAGCTGGACGCTCGTCGGTGCGGGAAGCGCCAACCGGTCGTTTACCGTCACGACGAACTGGGCCCGCTACCACCTGGCGTTCGAGCGGCCGGCGCAGACGGGGCGGGAGGCCGGGCTCCTGTTCGTGATGGGCGCCAAGCGCGAGGCGGTGTGGCTGAACGGCCTGCAACTCGAAGCGGGAACGGAGCCGACGGACTTCGTGGATGACGCCCTGCCGCGGGCGGCGGCGCCGCCCGCGGATCCGGGCAACCGGCTGGCGAACGGCGGGGCGGAGACCGGCACGGCGGCGGGCTGGACGGGCCTCGAGCGGATGGTGCCGCTGGGGGAATCGGGCGTTCGGCGGGACGGCGCCCGCGGGAGCCGGTACGCCTTTTATTGGCGCGGCCAGTCGGGCTCGATCCAATCGGACCCCGTGGCCGTGGATCCGGCGCGGGGCTGCGTGCTGAGCGGCCTGTTCAAGGCCGAGGCGCCGGCCTCGAATGCCGCCGGGCGCGTGGCGCTGATCTTCGGGGTGGTGCCCGAGGCGGAGTCGCTGCGCCAGGCGCTGGCCGCCGGCCGCCTGGACAACGGGGCCAAGCGCGGCAAATGGATCGCCCTGGTCCGGCAGGATATACCGCCGGGCGAATGGACCTCGCTCGCGTTGCCGATCCGCCCGGCGCAATGGTGGCCGGGCGTGGACCGGGTGACGGTGCTCATTTCGCCGAAGCTGGCGGACGGGGCGACCGGCTTGTGGATGGACGACCTGGCCTTGCGGGAGGAGGACGCGGAACAGCCGGCGGCGCGTTGAACCGGGGCGCGGCCGCGCCGCCTTGAATGCATGGAAAGCAACTGCTCAGTCAGACAGAAGTCTGAATTCATAAGTCAGAAAGAAGGCATTCGAAGGTTGTGGATTCTGAATTCTGACTCCTGAATTCTGAATGCCAGCGTTGTTAGCATGGAGAGAACACCCAACCGAAAGACACATCACGCATGAAACCATATCGCATTGGAATTCTCGGCTTGCGCATGGGCCATCGCTGGGCGGACGGCACGGCCCGCCTCAAGGACGCCCGCCTGGAGGTCGTCTACGACCCGGACCGCGAGCAGGCCGACAAGGTCGCGGCGCAGTACCACACCCGGGCGGCGCCCACCGAGGACGCGTTCTTCGAAACCGGCCTTGACATCGTGATCGTGGCCACGCCGGACCCGCTCCACGTGCCGCAGTCGGTCCGCGCGCTGTCGCTCGGCCGGCACGTGATCTGCGAGAAGCCCATGGCGGCCACGGTCAAGGACTGCCAGGTCATCAACGAGGCCGTGCGGCGCAGCCGGAAACGGTTCATGATCGGGCAGGTGTGCCGCTACACGCCCGCCTTCCAACTGGCCCGGCGCCTCATCCGGGAAGGGCGCATCGGCGAGATCGTGTTCATCGAGAGCGAGTATTACCACGACTATTCGCGCGTCGGCGGCATCGGCGGCTGGCGCAAGGATCCGGCCGTCCGCCGCGAAGGCTTCATCGGCGGCGGCTGCCATGCGCTGGACCTGATCCGCTGGCTGGCGGGCGATCCGGTGGAAGTGGCGTGCTACATGAACCACAAGTACCTGCCCGACTGGCCCACGAACGATACCAGGGTGGCCATCGCCAAGTTCCCGGGCGGCGCCATCGGCAAGGTCTTCGTCTCCATCGGGGTCAAGGCGGGCTACTCGATGCGCACGGTGATCCACGGTACAACGGGCTCGATCGTCTGCGACAACATGTCCTCGAGCCTGACGCTCTACGACGGATCCTACCGGCAGATGACCGGGGCGCGGCCCTGGGTGATCCCGGTTGTGATCGGGGCCGGCGGCACCGAGCACGCCGGCGTGGCGGCGGAGGTGGCGGAGTTCGTCGAGTGCCTCAAGGCTGGGAAGAATCCGCCGACCGACAACCTCGAGGGCACCCGCACGATCGCCTTCGGCGAGGCCTGCCTGGTCTCCGCGCGCACGGGCCGGCCCGTCAAGGTGGCCCGCGTGCCCGCGGCTACGCCGGCCACTCGGCGAGCACGCGGCAGGGCAACTGGGTAACCGACTCGAACCGCGCGGGCAGCGCGGTGATCCGGGCATAGGGCGCCGCCACGGCCGCGAGGTTCACGGGGTGGCACACGGTGGCGATGCCGGCCCGGAACAGGTCGAGGAAGACGCCTTCGAGCTGCTGCGACTCGTAGATGTCCGAGAGCAGCAGGCGGACGCCCCGGCCCGCGATCCAGGCGCGGGCGTCGGCCCCGAGCCACACGCTGCGGAACGCGATGGCGTCGAACCGGCGCGCGCCGAGCGCGTTCAGCAGCAGGGCGCGGCCCCGGAACGGGCGCGGGCAGGCAGCCTCGAGCTCGGCGGCCGACACGGCGCCCGAGCCGCTTTCGCGGTCGAGGCGCACGACCGTGGCCTCGACCCGGAAGAGCGCATCGAGGGGATACCCGGCGGCGTCCTGGCCGTCGTCCGTTTCGCGGATATGCCCGGGGAAATCCACGTACGTGCCCACCATGCTGTCATGGTGGAACCGGTAAATCAGGGCCGTGTACGTCTGAATCCGGCGCGGCTCGAGCGTTACGGGCGCCGGGCCGTTTTCCGGCTGGGCGGGAATGGGCAGGGTCAGGTCGGCGATGGGCATGGGGCTTCCTC
>CAZUYI010000138.1:0-7136 GCA_964624095.1 uncultured Verrucomicrobiota bacterium
AGATGCGCACAACGCAATTCGGGCGGACACCTACGACATGATTCTCGCCCATGTCAAAGAAGCGGAGACACAGGTTATCGCATCAATCACCCTCTCAAAGACGAACGCGGAGACCATGGCCGCCGCCGTGAAGGAAATAGCTGGGACTCATCTGTTCAAAGGAATCACGTTCAATCTCTTAACACACAACCCGGACATTGTGTCGCGACATGGATTCATTGGAGAAGAACGGAATCTGATTCTCGACCGCATCTGGGACCTAAAGCAACAGGGCTATCCCATCGTGCTTTCCAGAGCGGCATACCGCGCGATGAAGAACAACAACTGGAATCGCCCCGTGAAGCAAATCGAATTGCTGGCAGGGAATCGCGTGTTCACCTGCTGCCGGGACGTCGACAATCCAGAAGTCTGCCGCAACTGTGGATACAGCAGTTGCGTCGAGATTTCGCAAGCTCTTCAGGGTAGACCAAGCGCAATCTACGAACTACTGAAGGCAACATGAAGGAATCGAACCAGAGCGTGGACCACTCCGTTTCGCACGGCGCGGACGCCGGGTGAAACGAGGTTAACGCTGCCGTTCGCGGCACCCGTCGGACCTCCGCGCGCGTTGCGGGAAAATGGCATTGAGAGTGCGCCGCCCGGCTGGTACGCTTGGCTTCGCCCGTCGCGGCGGCAAGCGGACGGTCCGCGAAACGGCTGTGACCCCGAGGAGCACATGAGCAAGCGACCCCTCAAGATCGTATGTCTGGGCGCGGGCAGCGTCTATTTCGAGAGCGTCATCGGGGAACTGGCCCTGACCCCCGAGCTGGCGGGCGCCGAGGTGATGCTCTACGACATCCACGCCCGGCGCCTGGACCTCATGCGGCGGGTGGGCCTGCGCATCGTCCAGCAGACCGGGGCGCGCCTGGCCGTGCGGGCGACCGGCGACCTGGCCCGGGCGCTGGACGGCGCGCGCTACGCGATCGCCTCGATCGGCGTGCACGGCCCGAAGCAGGCCTGGCACAAGGCGGACACCGACGCCGTGGCACGGTTGGGCATCATCCAGACCACGGGCGACACCGTGGGCCCCTCCGGCCTTTCGCAGGGGCTGCGGATCGTGCCGCTGTTCCTGGACATCGCCCGCCGCATGGAGCGCTATTGCCCCGGGGCCATCCTGCTCAACCATTCCAATCCCATGTCCGTCGTCTGCCGGGCCGTCGCCAAGTACACGCGCATCCCGGCCATCGGCTACTGCCACAACGTGGCTGGAGGCGTCTCCTACTTCGCGCGGGTGCTCGGCGTCCCGGCCGGGGAGCTCGAGGTGACCGTGGCCGGGCCGAACCACTGCGTGTGGCTGCTGGGCATCACGCACCGGGGCCGCGACGTCTATCCCGAGCTCAAGCGCCGGATCTTCGCGGCGCCCCCGGAGCCCCGGCAGTCGTTTGCCCGCGACGTGCTCGAGCTGTTCGACCTGTTCCCGATCGGCGGGGACCGGCACCTCGTCGAGTTCTTCCCGCACGCGCGCCGGGCGACCTCGCCGCGCCGCATCCCCTATGGCCTGCAGTGGCGTTCGGACATGATCCGCGAGAACCGGCTCAAGCTCGAGCTGAGCAAGGAGCCGGATGCCCTAGCGCTCAAGGCGGCCGGCCGCAAGCCCGTCCGCATCCCGCAGACACTCAGCCCGGAAGCGATGGGCCAGCAGGTGCGTGCGCTCGAGTTCGGGCCGGGCAAGCTGCACGTCGTGAACGTGCCCAACCGCGGCGCGGTGCCCAACCTGCCGCCCTGGGCGGTGCTCGAACTCAAGGCGCTCGTGCGGCCGGGCGGGGCGGACCCCGTGGCCATCGGGGACCTGCCGCCCCAGGCGGCGCGCTGGAGCGCGGCCCAGATCCACGCCCACGAGCTGACCGTGGACGCCGCCGTCGAGGGCAGCCGCCGCACGGCGCTCATGGCCCTGGCCTGCGACCCCATGATCCGCGATTTCGACGAGGCCCGCCGGTGCTTCGACCTCCTGGTCAAGGCCCAGGGCGCGCGCCTGAAGGCCTTCCGGGCCTGAGCGCCGCTCAGCCGGCGCCGGCGTCGCCCGCCTGCAGCCAGTCGCGCGCCTTGCCGATCTGGTCGGGCGTACCCAGCAGCATGAGCCGGTCGCCGGGCCGGATGATCTCGGCGGCGTCCGGGTTGACGATCGGCTGCGCGCCGCGCTCGATCCCGATGATGGTGGCGCCCGTCTCGCCCCGCAGGTCCAGGTCCCGCAGCGCCCGGCCCAGCACCCGCGAGCCGTCGCCCACGCGCACCGTGCCGATCCGGGCATCTCGGAAAAAGTACGGCATGGCGCTGATGGGATGCTGGCTGAACCATTCCTGCGCCCCCTCGAGCGCGTCGCGCAGCGCCGTCTGCGCCCGGGCATACAGCCGGACATGGAAGGCCCACAGCAGGCGTGTCATGACCGCCAGCACCGCCAGCAGCCCGATCAGGACCGGCCACGGCGGCAGGATCGCCGAGCCGAGCATGAGCATGTAGACCGCCAGGAGCGCGCTGCCCACCCCCAGCACGGCCATCTCCGTGAGCAGGCGGGGCGCCGACGGCCGGCCGGCCTCCCCCGGCGCCGGGAACTTCAGCTCGGCCAGGATCATGCCCAGCGCCTGCAGCTTGCGCAGGGTGGCGACCAAAAACGGCGCCACGAACAGCGCGGCCGCCAGCCAGAAGCCGGTATGCGCCCCGCCCAGGGCCGGCGGAATGAAGCCCAGCAGGCCGGGCGCCCGCTTGGCCAGGGCCTCCGCCAGGATGAACGCGGCGGCTATCCAGCCGAGATTGATCCCGATGATGATCAGCGAGCGGCGCACGCCGCGGCGGACGGCATCGCTCGTGTCGCGCCGCTCGATTCGGCCCGCCCAGCGGGCATAGGCGTCCAGGGCCATCCGTGCCCGGCCCGGCAGCAGGGTTTCCGTCACGCGGCTGATGCCGTCCATGCGGCGCAGCAGGTACGGGTTCAGGAAGGTCGTCAGGAGCGACACGGCCACCGCCACCGGGTAGAGGAACGGGCGCGTAGCGCCCAGGCTGATGCCCAGCCCGGCAATGATCAGCGCGAACTCGTTCACCTGCGCCATGCCGCAGCCCACCTTGACCGCCGTACCGCGCGGGTGCCCCATGAGCAGCGTGCCACCCGTGCTGGCCAGGAACTTGCCGGCCAGCACCACGCCGGTGACCAGCGCGATCAGGCCCGTATGGGCAACCAGCAGGCGCTGGTCCACCAGCATCCCCATGGCCACGAAGAACACCGCCCCGAACACGTCGCGCATGGGATCGGTGAGTACCTCGATCCGCAGCCGCTGGCGCGTCTCGGCCATGATCGCGCCCATGATGAACGCGCCCAGCGCCAGCGACAGGTCCAGTCGGATGGCCATAACGGCCACCCCGAAGCACAGCCCGATCACCGTCACGGTCAGCAGCTCGTCGCTGCGCGACCGGTGCGCCAGGTTCAGCAGGCGCGGCACCACCAGCAGGCCCCCGACCACCACCACCACCAGGAAGACCAGCAGGCCGCCGAGCCGGACGGCCACCAGGCCGGGCTGCACGGCGCCGGTGATCCCGATCCCGCTGAGCAGGGCCAGCAGCACCACCGCCATCATGTCCTCGATGACCGTGGCGCCGAGCATGAGGGCGGCGTACGGCTCGCGCCGGCGCCCCATCTCGCCCAGCACCTTGGTCAGGACCGTCGTCGAGGAATCGCAGATGATGGCCCCCAGGAACAGGCTCTCGACCCAACCCCAGCCGAGCGCGCGCCCGACCATGTAGCCCAGCCAGAGCATGAACGTCGCATCCACGATGGCAATGCCCAGGGCCGACGTGCCCGCCTGGCGCAGCCGGCCCAGGTTGAAGTCCAGGCCCATCGAGAACATGAGAAAGATCAGGCCGAGATCGGCCAGGATGTGAATCGAGGCCGGGCTCTCCAGCAGGGGCTTCCAGGCCGAGAGGGCGCTGATGAGCAGGCCGGCCAGGATGTAGCCGATCACCCGCGGCTGGTTCAGCCACTGGCAGACCAGCGCCGCCCCCGCCGCCAGCGTAATGACAATCGAGAGATCGCGCAAAAAAGACAGGCCCGTCATGGTGCTCCCCGCGTGAGTGCGCGCGCAGGCTACCATGTTCCGGGCAGGACCCGCAACCCCATTCTACCCGCTGTCAGCGGTTGACGTGCACCGTGCGGGCGGGCGGGAACCCGTTGAACCGGGTCGAGGAGGCGATGCTGTAGGCGCCGATATTGCGGGTATAGAGCAGGTCGCCCAGCTCGAGGGTCGTCGGCAGCGTTTCGGCCATGGACACGACGTCCAGCGCGTCGCAGGTCGGGCCGAAGACCGTGCAGAGGGCGGAAGCCCCCTTCTTGAAGGCCATGGGATGGTAGCGGCAATGGTCGAACAGGATGCCCGAAAAGGTATGGTAGACCCCGTCGTCAAGGTAATAGCAGAGCTTGCCGTCCCGCACCGCCCGGCCGATGATCTTCGACACGGCCGTGCCGGCGGTCGCCACCAGGAACCGGCCGGGCTCCGCCAGGACCTCGATGGACGGGGGGAAGAGCCGGTCGAGCTCGGCGTTGATCCGCCGGGCCAGCGCCCGGAAGGGCTTGACCCCGGCATCGTACGGCGCCGGAAACCCGCCGCCGATATCGAGCACGTTCATGGCCGTATAGCCGCGCGCCACCGCCTCCTGGAATACGCCGGCCGCCAGGTTGAGCGCCTGCACGTAGTTCTCGAAGTTCGTGGTCTGGCTGCCAACATGAAAACTGATCCCCTCGACTCCCAGCCCGGCCCGGCGCGCCTCGAGGATCAAATCCACCGCCTCGCCCGGCGCCGCGCCGAATTTCGAGGAGAGCTCCACCATGGCGCCGGTATTCGGCACCTTCAGCCGCAGCAGCAGCCCGGAATGGGGCGCGTGCCGCCGGATCTTGCGAATCTCCTCGGCGTTGTCGTAGGTCACCAGCGCCCGGTAGCGGTCCAGGTCCCGCAACGTCTCGCTGTCCTTGATGGGATGCGCATAGATGATCTTGTCCCAGATCCAGTCCTGGCGCGCCTTGGCGGGAAGAGTCCGGATATGTTCGTACACGAGCCGGAATTCCGGCATCGAGGCCACATCGAAACTGGCGCCCGCCTTGAAGAGTGTCTCGATAATCGCCGGGTCCGGATTGGCCTTGACCGCGTAATAGGCCTGGACGCGCGGCAGGTGCGCCCGGAACATCGCGTAGTTCCGGCGGATGGCCGCGTGATCCACCACGAACAGCGGCGTGCCGTGCCGGCTCGCCAGGCGCTGCAGAACGGACAGGGCTGCGGCCATGGGATGTGCCTGCTCCTTGCCAACCGCCGGTCAGGGCGCCCCGGCTTGTCCAGCCGGCGCCGGGGCCGGCGCCGACGGTCCCGGCGGGGCCGACGCGGGCGCCGGCGCCTCGGCGGTCTTCTGGCGGGCGTTGGCTATGATCTGACGGATATCGTCGGCGATCTTGCCGTAATCGGCGCAACGCGGGCTGTCGCGCAAGGCCGCCACCATCACGCTGACGGCTTCACGCGGCCGGCCGAACAGGGCATGGTCCCGGCCGATCTGCCACAGGATCCAGGGACGCCGGTCCGTCGCAAACGCCTCCAGCCGGCTGGGCAAGCCGCTCTGCTCGGCCAGTTCCCCCTCGAGATTCAGGTTGCGCCGCCAGGCCTCGAACAGGGCCGGATCCCGCCGCGCCCGCAGGGCGCCGATGATGTTGACCCGGTGCACCTCGGCCGGGTTCGTCAGCGGGCCCAGGTGCCACCTCGAGAGACCCGCCAGCAGACCCGCCAGGGCGTCCGGCTTGAGCTCCGGGCCGGCCGCCGGCCGGCGCGGCGGGAGCGTCGGCGCCGGCGCGGCCGTCATCCGGCGGGATCGGGGCGTCAACACCTCGGGCGTGGTCTGCAGGAACAGGCTCTTGGACACGGCGTCCGCCAGCAGCGGCTGCCGCGCCAGCCCTTTCACCCGACCCCACTGGCGCATGGCGTCTCCAATCCATTGCAGCGTCAGGGCCTCGGCCGCCTCGTCGTCGCCCGCCCGCTTGGTCAGCGTCGCCGCCACGTACTGGGCGTGCAGCCGAAGGGCCGCCAGGAATTCGGGCGTTTTCCAGGTGTCCTCGTTCTTGTCCTCCCAGGCCTGGATCCGGTCGCGATCGCCCCCGAACTGCTCCTTCTCGACCACGTTTCGATACGCCTCGACCAGCGCGGCGTCCGACGCCAGCGCCGCCGTGAGCGGTGCCAGCAGGGCCTTCGCCTGGTCGGCCAGCGAGGCGGTCCGCGCTTTCGCGTTCTCGGCCAGAAAAGCCTCCGCCTCCTCGAAGGTCAGCGGGGCGTCCGACGCCGGCGCCCATCCGGCCGCCGCCAGCAGCACTCCGACGCCCGCCGCCGCCCATGCCGCCCGCCCTGTGCCGCTCCGCCGCCCGCGCGTGGTCATATGCCCTCCGCTCCAGGGGCCGGGCCCGCCCGGCCGCGCCGCATCCCCGCACCGGCAGGCACTATACCGGCCAGCCAACCGGTCGGCAAATTTTTTTTGGCCCGGACTTGACAGCCCGGCATTGTTTCTATATATAGAAACGCCATGCGACCCGGCAAAGGCGAGTTCATCGAGCTGGCCCGGCACTATTCCCTGGTGCCGGTCTGCCGCGAACTGCTGGCCGACCTCGAAACGCCGGTGTCCGTGCTCCAGCGATTCGCGGGCGACCCGTCGGTCTTCCTGCTCGAAAGCGTCGAAGGCGGCGACACCTGGGGTCGCTATTCCTTTCTCGGGATCGCCCCGACGCCGCTCTTCGACCTGGACCATGGCGCGCCCGGCAGGACGCCGCTGCTCGAGCGCCTGCGCGCCGTCTACCGCGGCGTGCGCGCGGCGCCCCTGCCGGGGCTGCCGCGCTTTTTCGGCGGCGCGGTGGGCTTCCTGGCCTACGAGGCGGCCGGCGAGTTCGAGCGCCTGCCGCCACCCAAGCCGGGCGGCGGGGGCCGGCGGCCGGTCAGCCGCTTCGTGCAGGTGGACCAGCTGATCGTGTTCGACACGGTGCGCCACACGATGTCCATCGTCCTCTGCACCCGGCCGGGCGAGGCGGCGTCGCCCGCGGCGGCCTACGACGAGGCCGTCGCCCGGATGGACGTCCTCGAGGCGGCGCT
>CAZUYI010000139.1:0-963 GCA_964624095.1 uncultured Verrucomicrobiota bacterium
TGGCCGCGCCGGGCCAGCTTGACCGCCACGGCGCCGGCGCCGCCAAGCGTGCCCGCCCGGCGCAGGGTTTCGTCCGTGCCCTCGAAGGCTTCGACGGCCAGGATGGCGCCCTCCTTGACCACGACCGTCTGGCCGATTTCCATGGCCGCGGTGGCTTGCGCGGCCCGGAACCCGAGCTCCATGTCGGCCTGCTCGCGCTCCGTCGGGGCGCGGCGGCTCAACAGGCCGGGCGCCGGCATGCACTCCTCCATGAACCGGTAGGCGGGGAGCAGCTCGATGCCGGCGGCGCGGAGTTCCCCGGCCACGGCGCCGAACAGCGTATGGGCGTTGCGGGCCTTGAGCCGCGCCAGGATGGCCAGCGCCCGGCGGTCCGGCCGGACATGAAACAGGTTCGACGGCGTAATCTGGCCGGCCATCACCGCCTGGGTCACGCCCGCCTGCTGGAACGCGTCCAGCAGCGCCTGCAACTGGCCGACGCGCAGCCAGACCGTCTCGTCAGCCAGCCGCTCGATGCGCCGGTCGGTTTCGCCGCGGAACGCGACGACGAACAAGTGCCCGACCCCCTGCCGGCGGGCGCCTTCCGCCAGCAGGCGCGGGTAGGCTCCGCGTCCGGCGATCAGGCCCAGTGTGGCGGGAACGGATGCCGTCATGTCCCAGTGCGCTCCGGCCGGCGTTCAGATGGCCGCCGTTGTTATATCCGGAACCAACGGGCGGATGAAGCAAAATATTGGCGCGCGTCTCGGCGCGTCCTGACGCAGGCGGCGCGCGGGCGACTGCGGGCTTGCCTACGGGCCGGGCCCGGGCGTATGCTGCCAGCGACTGTCATGGCGGATCTGGTCAATACCTTTTGCTGGTCCATATCGGCGCGGGGGGACTTTGAGGAATGCCCGCGGCGCCGGTACTGGTCCAAGTACGCGATGTGGAACGGGTGGCAGGCTGCGGCGCCGGCGCTCGCGCGCACGG
>CAZUYI010000139.1:973-7133 GCA_964624095.1 uncultured Verrucomicrobiota bacterium
TGGAGAACCGGTTTTCGCTCCAGGGCCGCGCCGTTGAGCGCGCCGTGACCTGGGCGCTCGGCGAGGCCCGCGCCGGCCGCACGGTTACGGTCGGCGAGGCCTACGAGGCCGCTGCCCGCCCGTTCCTCAACGCGTGTTGGAGCGAGTCCAAGAAGAAGCTGTACCTGGCCCGGCCGAAGCAGTGCTGCTGCCTGCACGAGCACTATTACCCGGCCCACCACCAGACGCCGGAGCCGGAGATGGTCGCGCGGATGATCCCCGCCGCCTTCTTCTCCAGCGCCGAGTGGGCGGGCGACCCGGAATCGTTCGAGTTCGAGGCCGTCAAGGTGTACGCCATTCCCGATTTCGTCTGGCGGCGCGGCGAGTCCGTGCAGATCCACGACTGGAAGGCGGGCCGTCCCAAAACCGTGCACGGCGACCAGATGCGCGTGTACGGGCTCTGGGCCCACACCAAGTACCGCGTGCCCGCCGAGGCGATCGCCGTGCACCTGGAATACCTCGCCGCGGGCGAGACCCGGAGCGCGGCCCTGACCGGCGCGGACCTTGAACAGGCCCGTGTCCTGATCCGCGAGTCCGTGGCCGACATGGCCGGCTACCTGGTCCAGGCCGACCTGCGCCGGAATCAGCCCCTGCCGAAGGAGGACTGGGAATTGTCGGCCGACATCGAGGTGTGCCGCCGCTGCAATTTCTACGACCTCTGCCGGGAGGAACTCGGCCCCGCCTGAGCCTGGCGGGCCGGGCCGGCCACCGGCTTACCAGTCGCGGCCCATGATGTCGAGCGGCCCGGCGGGGAGCTCGTCGGAGCCCAGGGGCAGGAGCATGGCGATGTTCTTGGCCGGGAGCACTGCGGGGGTGTTCTCCGCGGTGCGCTGGGTGACGGGCCCGTCGAACGGGTTCCACCCGAGCGAGGCATAAAAGGGCGCGAGCCCCTTGACACAGAACAGCAGCCCGGCCTGCGCGCCGCGCCGGCGGGCTTCCGCCATGGCTTCATTCATGAGGGCGCGGGAGAGTCCCGTGCGGCGCATGGATGGCGCCACCGCCAGGCTCTGGATGCCGGCGGCGGGGATCGTACGCCCGGCCCAGCGTACGGAACGCAGCACGACTCCCACGTGGCCGACGATGCGGCCGCCTTCGATGCGGACCAGCGAAAAGGCCGGCGCGGAGCCGTGCCAGTGGCGCGACCGGGCAAAGGTGTCGCGGTCTTCGGGGAAGCAGGCCGTGAGCAGCGTCTTGATGTCCGTGTCCAGCGCCGGCTCGATGGCGTCCTCGTCCATGAGAACCAAGTCCCATTCGCAAGGCATGCGTTGTTTTCCCCGTGATCCGAGCCGTTTGCACCACGTCCGGGGAACACCTTAGCGCGCGGGTCGGCGCGAGGCAAGCGCCGAGTGCACCGCGGGTACGTTCCGCGGCGGCCGGCATTTTTTCGTTCAGTCCCGGCGCGGTTTGGCCTATAGTCCGCGCCGTGGGCCCATCAAGGGCTCCGGGAGGCGGGGTGGCTGCCCATGAACGTACTGTTTGTCTATCCCGATATCGGGGTGCGCGGCGGCGCGCGCAGCTATCAGTTTGGCATCGGCATGCTGAGCGCCGTCCTCGCCAGGCACGGCCACACCGTGCGGCTGCACTACATGTTCGGCCGCTACGACCCGGCGCCGCTCCGGCGCGTCATGGCCGAGTATCGGCCGGGCCTGATTGCCTTCTCGGCCGTCTCGCCGCAGTTCCGGCACGTCAAGCAGATTTTCCGGGATCTCCAGCCGTTTCCCGCCTTCACGCTGCTGGGCGGGCATCACGCGACCCTCGCCCCGGACTGCCTGACTGCGGTTGAGGGCCTGGACGCCTTGTGCGTGGGCGAGGGGGAATACCCGATCCTCGAACTGGCCGAGGCCCTCGAGCGGGGCGGCGATCCGGCTGCCATCCCGAACCTGTGGGTCAAGACGCGGGACCGCGGCGTGGTGCGCAACCCGACCCGGCCCTTCCTGGGGGACCTGGATTCACTGCCGTTCTGCGACCGGGCGCTCTTCGACTACCAGGACATCATTGATTCCGACTTTCACACCGCGCTGTTCATGTTTTCGCGCGGCTGTCCCTACCGCTGCACCTTCTGCAGCAACCATGCGCTGCGCGGCACGCAGACCGGCCCCTACGTGCGGTTCCGGAGCGTGGAGAGCTGTCTTGCCGAAATCCGGGAGGTTACCGCGCGCTACCGGATGCAGTCCCTCTATTTCAACGACGATTGCTTTACCGCCCGGCGCGGGTTCGTCGAGGCGTTTTGCGCGCAGTACCGGGCCGAGTTCCGCCTGCCGTTTGCCATTAACGCGCGCCCGGAAACGCTGGACGACGCGCTGTGCCGGACGCTCAAGGAAGCCGGCTGCCACCGGATCAGCATCGGCATCGAAAGCGGAAGCGAGTCGTTTCGGCGCGAGGTGCTGGGCCGGCGCCAGTCCAACGAGCGGATCGCCGAGGCGTTTGCTGCCTGCCGCCGGGCGGGGATCAAGACCAAGTCCTTCAACATCGTCGGATTCCCCTACGAGACCCCGGCGCATTTCCAGGAGACCGTGGCCCTCAATGCGCGGATCCAGCCCGACAGCGTGATCATCGGCATTTTCGAGCCCTATCCCGGCACGCAGTTGGCGGACGCCTGCCTGAAGGAAGGCTGGCTGCCAACCGACCGGCCCGACGACTGGTTCCAGGGCCGCATGGACACGGTCCTGGACATGCCCGCGTTTCCGCGCCGCGCGATTCTGCGCGCGTTCCGGACATTTGCCTATCAGGTCTACAGGCGGCGCGCCCCCTGGAAGGCGTTCTTCTACCGGGTATACTATTCACCGCTGGGCGAGCGCCTTATCCGTCTGCTGGCGCCGCTCAAGGACCTGCTGCGCCGGGCGGTCATGGGCGTGTGAACCCGGCATGGGACAGGAGGATTCGGAGATGAGTCGTGTTGGAGGGAGGGCAACCCTGTGGGTGGCGGGCCTGGTGCTGGCCGCCTTCGCCGCGGCCCTGGTCGAGACAGGACGGCGTTTTGTGGAAACGCGCCGGGTGCATCGCGTCCCCATCTTGATGTACCACAAGATCGGCCCGGTGGATCACAACGCCTGGTGGGTTCCAACCGACGTGTTCGAGCACCAGATGCGCGCCTTGCGGAACCAGGGATACACGAGCATCCTGCCCCGGGACCTCGCGGACCACCGCTGGGCAGGCAAGCGGCTGCCCCGCCGGCCGGTGCTCATCACGTTCGACGACGGCTACCGCGACAGCCTGCGCCGCGCGGAGCCGATCCTGCGCCGCTGCGGATTCCAAGCCGTCGCCTATCTCATCACCGACCGCGTGGCGGACCGCGAGGAGGCGCCGCTGACGCACGAAGGCGTCGAGTGCCTGACGTGGCCGGAGATCGAGCGCATGCGGAAGCGGGGTACCTTCGTGTTCGGCGGGCACGGGCACCGGCACGAGAACCTGGCGGCCTCGTCCGATCCGGACCCGGTGATTCGCGAGTGTTACCGCGCCCTGCGGGCGCACGGGATCCACCGGCCGGCCGGCTTTTGTTATCCGTACGGCGAGCGCGCGCCGCGCGCCGTGGAGGCGGTGCGCCGGTCGGGATTCCGCTCGGCCGTCGTCTGCGAGGACCGGGTGGCCGTGACAGGCCCGGACGTGCTCCTGTTCGAACTGCCGCGCGTGTCCGTGATGGGGGGAAGGCACGCCTTTGCCTTCGAGCCGGGCGCGCTCGAAGCCGCCCGCGCCGGACAGCCCGCGGCCGTCCGGCACGAGGGCGTGCCCATCGAAGTGTCGCCGCGCTGGGTCCGCGCCGGCGCGGGGCCCGCCGGCGGCTGGCTGCCGCCGCAGGACCTCGGCCCCGGGGCGCGGCTCCAGGCGGCGCCTCCGCCCGGGCCCGGCGCGTTGACGCGCCTGGAAATCTGGGACAAGCACCGCCTGTTTCTGCTGGCGTCGCTGTCCGCCAGATGAGAGATTGAATTTGGACCCGTCCGCGGCTACTATAGGACTTCGTCAACCGATGGCATAGAGAGGAGCGGTGGTTGTCATGCCCACGTACGAGTACGAGTGCCGCCAGTGCGGACACCATTGTGATGTCTTTCAGTCCATTACGGCCAAGCCCTTAACGCGCTGCCCGGCATGCAAGCGGCCGTCGCTGCGCCGCCTGATCGGATCGGGGGCGGGGATCATTTTCAGGGGGCCCGGCTTCTATCAGACCGATTATCGCAGTGATCATTACCGGAAGCAGTCGGCGGCGGAAAAGCACGGCGCCGACGCGGGCAAGCCCAAGCCCGGCGGGGCGTCGCCGGGCAAGCCGGCCGCCGGCAAGGCGGATAAAGCGGCCTCCGCCGCTCCCTGAGGGGCGCGCGGGCGCCAACCAGCCATGATACGCTGTCCGACGTGCGGCCACGAGAATGCGGTGGGCAAAATCTTCTGCGTGCAGTGCCGCACCGCGCTGGATGTCCGGCCGGATGACCGCGCCGCCTGGCGGGAGCCGCCGCGGCCCCGGGCCCCGTTCGCGGGCCGGCGCCGCGCGGCGTGGATCCTGTGGGCCTGCGCGGCAGGCGGGATGGCGCTCGCCGCGTGGCCGCGGGCGCCCGGGGCGGATACTGCCGGCGGCTCGGAGGCCGATGCCCAGCAGGCGCGCAAGAAGCTGCTCCGGATCGAGCAGGGGCTCAGCCTGGCGCCGCAGCGCCTGTCGCAGCGCGAGCTGAACGCCTACCTGGCGGAGCGGGTGCGGGATCTGCCGCCGGCGGCCGGCGCGGGCTGGAGCGCCTACGCCATCCGCTCGGCCGGCCTCTCGGTGCGGCCGAGCGCGGTGACCGTGAGCGCCGACGCGCGCTGGGGGCCGATGCCCATGGGGTCGCGCCGGGTCGGGCCGTGGCGGCTGACGCACGAGCTGACGCTGGTGCCCCGGCCGGGCCCAACCGGAACGCACTGGCAGATCAAGGGCGGCCGGGTCGGCCACCTGCCGCTGCCCGGCCCGTTTGGCCGGCTGGCGGCGCTGGGATTTCGCCCGTTATGGCGGGCGTCGGAGCGCGAATGCGCCCTGGCGGCGTCGCTGTCGCGCGTGGATCTGGAGGAACACCAGGCGGTTTTGGCCGGCCCGGCGCCGACCCGGCACACGCCGTGAAGAGGAGGCGGGGCGCACCGTCCGCCGGAAGACGGGCGCCCGATCGTCCGGCCGCATAGCCCATCATCCGGCCAGCGAGCGCACACGCATGAAACCCACCCGAACCGCTCAGCAGACGACCGTCGGCAGGATAGGCAACGAGGCCTTGCGCTACACGGCCGGGACCGACCGCCTCCTGGACGTCCGGCTCATCGAGGCCGACTGCATCGGCTCGGCGGCGCACGTGACCATGCTGGCGGGCCTGCCGCTCCGGCCGAAGCTCTTCAGCGTCCGCCAGAAGGATCGGGTGATTGCGGAACTCGTGCGGATCATGCGCCGGGCGCGGGCCGGCGCGTTTATCATTACGCTCCGGGACCAGGACGTGCACCTGGCCGTCGAGCGGGAACTGACGCGCCGGTTGGGCGTGTCGGGCCGCAACATCCACGTGGCGCGCAGCCGGAACGACCAGGTGGCCGTGGACCTGCGCCTCTATCTCCGGGCCGAGCTGCTCGACACGATGGACGAAGCCCTCGACCTGGCCGGCGCCCTGTTGCGGCTGGCGCGGCGCCACCGCGCCGTGCCCATGGTTGGCCGGACGCATATGCAGCCGGCCATGCCGAGCTCGGTGGGCCTGTGGGCCTCGGCCTACACCGAAAGCCTGCGGGACGATCTCCGGGTGGTGCGGTGCGCCTATGCGCTGGCCGACGAGTGCCCGCTCGGCTCGGCGGCCGGCTATGGTGTGCCGCTGCCGATTGATCGCCAGCGCGTCTCGGACCTGCTGGGCTTTGCGCGCCCGGTGCACAACGTACTGCATGCCAGCAATACCCGCGGCAAGCTGGAAAGCCTGGTCCTGGCGGCGCTGAGCCAGGTGATGCTGAGCCTCTCCCGGCTGGCGGCCGATCTCCTGCTGTACAGCATGCCGGAGTTCGCCTATTTCGAGCTGCCGCCGGACTTGTGCACCGGCAGCAGCATCATGCCCCAGAAACGCAACCCGGACGTGCTCGAGCTGGTGCGCGCCCGCGCCGCCCGCGTGCTCGCTCACGCCGCGGTCGTGGCGGATATCGT
>CAZUYI010000140.1:0-7130 GCA_964624095.1 uncultured Verrucomicrobiota bacterium
TGTCGCCGAGGCGCACGACGTGGTGTTCCACGGGGACCTTCGTCGCACCGGCCTGGTAGCGGTCAATCACGGTCTGGCAGCGCTGGCGCCGCGCCGCGAGGGTCGAGTCGGCTTTCAGGCGCTTGATGGGGTCGGGATCCGCCGAGGGTTTCAGCCCGGCCAGCGCGCGGAGATGGCGCGACTCGGCTTCGTATTCCTCGCGCGTGATCGGGCGGGCGGCGAGCGCGATCGTCCGCCGCGCATGACGCAGCATGGCGTCGGGGCGGATATCCTTGCGCGCCCAGTCGTAGACCTCGGCCACGCCGGCGGCAATCCGTTCGGCGATGTCCTGCCGCTCGCTCACGCCCTTCAGCGCCAGCCGCCGCTTGAGCGCCGCCTGGTAGAACAGGTAGTGCGGCGAGAGATCGCCCGCCGCCCCGCACTGCGGCAGGACGAACAGCCGCTCGCCGAACCGCTTCCGCAGCTCGAGCCGCGTCTCGTGCCAGAAGTCGGCCGAGAGTTTCCAGAGGCTTTCGTCCACCTGCGAGGGGCAGGGCACGTTGACCACGGCGCCCGTCAGGACGCCGGCGTCGTCGAACGTGAACAGGACGTTCAGGTGGGCGTCGGTCCCGGCCTCGAAGTGGCTGAACATGGGGTCGTTGGTCTTGCCGTACATGGCGGCGTGGCCGTTGACCATCATGCCGGAGGCCCCGCTTGGCGTGGGCCGCTGCGAGAGGTCGTCGAGGTACACCGTGCGGCGGCTGTGCGCGACTGAGGCGTAGCCGAAGCCCCAGGCGGCGCCGCCCGGCCGGCGTCCGCGCCAGGCATCGAGGATCGCGGCGGCGGCCTGGTCAATGAAGAAGGCCTGGTACTCCCCGCCCGACATGCGCGGCGGAGTCTCGTAGGGATCGGGACCCGGGTACAAGTCGCCCCCCTCGTGCGTATGGGTGGCGTGCATGATGATGGACTCCGCCGGGACCGACGGGTCCAGCGACCGGACTTTTTCCCGGATGGCCTTGACCAGGAACGGCAGCACGACCACGCAGTCGCAGGAGAGAAAGATGGCCGACTCGCCGCCTTGGCCGAGCGCCAGGGCGGTAACGGTGACCGGATCGAGCACGCCCTCGGACAGGCGCAGGTAAAACTGGCCGCGAATGCCAACGGGCCGGTCGGTGGAAACGTCGCGGGAAGCCCAGCCGATGGAGAGCGGGTGCGAGGCGTCGTTCATGAATGCGAACCCTCCTTGCTGTCCGACACGATACGGAGAACCCGTCCAGCGCGCCTCGTTCAGTCCCGGCGGACTTGCACAGGGCCATTCCCCGTGCGCCAGGCGAGTCGGAACTCGGTGCGGCGCCGGCCGTTGAACCGGATGCGGACGATCGGCGGATGCCGCGCGTCCACGAGATAGTCACGCGCGTCGGTGCGCACGCGCCGCAGGGTCGTGCCCGGCGGCAGGTACAGGAACAGGCTGCGTTCGCGCTGATCGAAATGTCGGACCGCCAGGTGCAGCCCGGCGCGGTCATACTCGAGCGACTCGAACTCGACTGCGCCCTGGAAGAGGTGCAGGTCCGTGCCCACGAGCTGCGGGCCGGGCCGGGCCGCTCGCAGGGCGATCACGGCGCAGCCCTGGGCGGGCACATTGGGCACTCGCAGCACGCGGCGGACGCGTCCGAGCCAGGCGCTCGTCCAGAACTCGAAGGCGTGGTGCGGGCCCGGCCCGGCCCAGGCGTCGAGGGGCACCTCGACGTCCCGATAGGTATCCCCCCAGTTGAACACGCCCAGGACATGCCAGCGTTCGAACGGGCGCTCGACGGTCACGGTGTAGAGCGACGGGAATAGGTCCCGGCCGAACGCGTCCAGCACGCGGCAGCGACCGCCCTCGTAGTGCGGGAGGAACCGGCCGATCAGCCCGAACCGGTCCGGGGCCCGCGCCAGCTCGAGGGGCGGATCGGTGAGCAGCATGGCCCCGCCCGCCAGGGCGGCGGCCGAGAGCTGGAATCGGAGCTGATTCTCCGTGAGGACCGACTCGATGGACGCCGGGGTCCGGGCCTTGCCGCCGTGGAAGGGCGAGGGGAAATCGCGCAGGATGACGTTTTCGCGGTGCACGTGCCAGAACCGGCGGTGCAGGAACGCGCTCAGGAGGTCCGTCTTGAGATTCTCCTTGAGCACCGGCCGGCCGGACGCGAGGTCGTGCCAGCACGGGTAAGCGTCCTGGGTCGTGCGCTGGATGTCCACGTAGCCGATCGAGGGTCCGTAGATGCCTTCCCCCTCGACGAGCACCCGCTCGCCGCATTCCGCGCGGATGACCGCCAGCGCCCGGCGCGCGAGCTCGATGGGCGTCGCGCGCGGGTCGCGGAACCGGCCGCCGCGGTAGTGGGCCAGGCTGGGCCCGTCGAGCTTGAGGTAGCCCAGGCCCCACTCGCGCACGAAGACCCGGACCACGCGGCGCAGCCACTCGAGCGCGGCGGGCACGGTATAATCGAGCATCCAGCAGGGCCCCACGTTGGAGCGCTCCTTGAACAGGGGCCGGCCGGTGCCGGCGTCCCGGACCATCCAGTCCGGGTGCCGCCGGGCGACTTCCGTGCGGACGTTGGTAATGTAGGGGGCAAACCACAGGCCGGGCTCGAACCCGGCGCGCCGCACGCGGCGCATGAGGCGGGGCATGTCCGGGAACTTCGGGCAGGGCTTCAGCCACTCGGAGGCGTAGGCGCACCAGCCGCCGTCCACGATGATATAGCGCAAGGGCGCGCCCTGTCGCTTGAGTCCCTGCAGCCCGCGCACCGCGGCCAGGATCTCGCGCTCGGTCTTCTCCTCGCGGTAGTACTGCCAGTCAATCCAGCCGGTGGCCGTCCGGCGCGGCACGCGGGCGCCGCACGCGGCGCCCACCCGGTCCGCGTAGCGGGCCAGGATCTCGTTGAAATCGCGTCCCCGTAGCACGAGGAACCGCTCGAGGGGAACCCGCTCGCCGGGCGCCAGGATCAGCCCGGCCATGGGGATGCGCGCCGAGAGCCGGATCGTGCGGCCCGCGGTGTTAAACAGCCAGTGGCCCTCGAACCGGTCGAACGAGGCGAAGCCCAGCAGCACGAGTTGGCCGGCCCCCGCGCCGCGCATCGGCCACGGCCAGCCCCGGGCCCGCGGCGCCCCGCGCCGCGGCCCGTCCTCGCGCCACACCGCGAGCGTGTGGCTGGCCATCTGGTGCTCCGGTTCGTCCGGCTTCAGCCAGAACTTGGGCACGGGGGCGGGTTGGCCCGCCGTCAGCCGGTAAAACCCCGCCGGGTCGCCGGGCATGTTGAATCCCTCGCGGAACACCGTCTGCTCGCGGACACCCAGGTCCACGTCAAACAGCGTCAGAACCTCGGCGGCGACAGGACGCGGGCCCGGGTTCCGAATCGCCAACTCGATGTCCCAGCCGTCCTCGAGCGGCGTCCAGCGCACGTCGGCCGGAAGTTGGATCGGGTGGCCGGCGGCCGGCGTGACGCGGGCCGCGAGCTCTGTAGTGGAACCGGCAGGACGGGCCATCGGCATCTCCCTGGCGCGCGGCGCCGGGATCATCCCGGCGCGCAACCGACCTATACCCGCACCCGCGGCGGTTATCCAGCCCAATTTGGCGCCACTGGCAGCGCCGCTTGACGGAAGGCCGGCCGCGGGGTAGGGTGAGTACGCCGGGGTGGGAGCCTCGTGAGCCCGCCCGCCGCGGCCGGGCCGGAGGCCCCAGCGTTCATGAAGACCATTTTATTCGTCGAAGACGAGCCGCTCATTCTCGCGCTCGGCCGGCGCCAGCTGGAACGCCTGGGCTACACCGTGCTGGCGGCCGGCACGGCCGAGGACGCCGCGCGCCAGGCGGACGCCCACGGCCGGCCGCTGGACTTGCTCGTCACGGATGTCACCCTGCCCGGCATGGACGGCCGGGCCCTGGCCGCGCGCCTGGCCGGGCGGCAGCCGGGCCTGAAGTGCCTGTTCCTCTCCGGCCACGGCGCCGACATCCTGGCCGAGCCGGGCGTCCCGCTGGAGGCCGGCCAGGCGTTCCTCCAGAAGCCGTTCACGGGCCGCGCGCTGGCCGAGCACGTCCGGACCCTGTTGGAAGTGAACAAATAAATGAACGATCAAAATAATTCAAAGTTCATTGCTGTTTTCCAGCCACGCAACCCTGTCCAAGCTGGAATGATTCGCGAGGCGTTGGAGCAAGCGAATATCACTTGCTACGTCGATAATGAAAATTTTTCTTCCGTCCAAATGGGTGGGATGAGTATAGGCGCAGGAAACATGAAAGTCATGGTTCCTGAAGATCAAACAGAACAAGCAAAAGACATTATCGCTGGGCTGGTGATAGAATAGCAGAAACTTCCACCAACCGGTTTCAGCGTACAACCGCTCCGCGGTTGCCGCTGAGCCGTAACGTTGGAGCCGCCCGCGTAAGGGCCCATGGCGCGGGCTTGACAGGTTGATCGGCATGCGGAATAGTGTGCCGCGTTTGCGCGGAGTCCCGCCGACGGGGCGACGGGGCCGTCCTCGCCGCCGCGTTCGAGCGGATGGCCGTACCGTGAAATCCCACACACCCAAGGAGTCGTCCATGTCCACGCCGGGATCAGCCAAGCTGCGGTTCATCATCATCGGGTTGGGCAACCGGGGCCGCGATTCCTTCGCGCGCGCGTTGCTGGCGTTTCCGAACCGGGGCCTGCCGGAATTCAAGGAGCGGGCCGAGGTGGTCGCCTTCGTGGACATCAATCCGGAGCGGGCGCGCGTGGCCAACGAAGTGCTGGGCACGAGCATCCCGTATTACGCGCGGCTCGAGGAGGCGCTGGCCCAGCACCCGGCCGACTGGGCGATCGTGACGACCTGCGACTACACGCACGCCGACGTCTGCGTCGACGCCATGCAGCGCGGGCTGAACGTGGTGGTGGACAAGCCGCTGGCCACGAGCGTCTGGGAGTGCGACCGGATCATCGAGGCCAGCCGCCGGACCGGCCGGAAGGTGGTGGTGGGCCACAACCTGCGCTACACGGAGCACATGCACCGGCTGGCGACCCTCGTGCGCTCGGGCATCATCGGCACGGTGCGCCACGTCGAGTCGGGCGAAGTGCTCGATTTCGACCACGGCGGCAGCTATTTCAACCGCTGGCACGCCGAGTTCGACAAGTCGGCCGGACTCATGAACCACAAGTGCTGCCACCAGCTGGACATCATCAACTGGGTGCTGAACGACCGGCCGGTGGCCGTGTCCGCCATGGGCGACCGCGTCTACTACGTGCCGCGCCCGGACCTGAAGACCGGCCCGCGCTGCAGCCGCTGCCCGATCGCCAAGTCGTGCATCCATTACCTGAACATTGACGCCAACGACAAGCGGCTGCGCCGCATGTACGTGGACATCGAGCACGTGGACGGCTACATCCGCGACGCGTGCGTCTTCAGCGACCGCAACACCATCAACGACCACGAAGTGCTGACCATCCGCTACGCGAGCGGCGTGCTGGCCACGTTCAGCCTGATCACGTTCGCCCCGCGCGAATACAACTATTACTCCTTTACGGGAACCGAGGGGCGCCTGGAATACCGCGTGGAATTTCCACCCACCCCGGACACGGGCCCGGACGCTCCCAAGGGCGGCGCGGAAATGGGATTCTTCTCGACGCGCGGCACGCCGCGCATCCAGTTGTTCCGCAAGGACGGCGCCGTGGAAAACGTGGCCGTCGAGAAATACCACGCCGGCTACGGGCATGGCGGAGGCGACGTGAAGCTGGTGGCCTCGCTGCTGGACGTGCCGATCGAGGGCGTGGACCCCATTCAGCGCGCGACGCCCGAGCAGGCCCGGAACGCCGTGGCCATCGCCGACATGGCCGCCCGCTCGATCGCCGCCGGCGGACGCGAAGTGCGCATCGAGGAAACCGGCAGGGATTACCCGCCGTTCCCGCCCAGCGCGAAGCGGCGCGCCCGGTAGCGAGTCCCGGCGCCGTCCCCCCGCGGGAGCTGTCCCGTGAACGTCCTGTTCATGAACAACAGCAAGGGCGCCGCCTGCTACGGGATCGAGCGCTGGATGCTGAACACGGCGCTCCAGCTCCAGGCGCGGGGGCACGGGGTGTTCCTCGCCGCGCGCCCGGAGAGCGGCTTGTACCGGGAGGCCGCCCAACGCGGCCTGCGCGGCCTGCCCAGCCGGCCGCGCGCCGGGCTCGCGTGGCTCGAGGCCCTGCGCCTGAGAGCGTTCCTGGCCCGCGCGCGCATGGACGGACTCTGCGTCAAGAATTACAAGCACCTGCGGCTGGCCGCGCTGGCGCGGATCGGGCTGCCCGTGATGGTGCTGTGCCGCCGGGGCAATTCGGGCGACATCCGCGACACCTGGCGGCACCGCTGGACCGTGACCCGCTGCGCCGACGCCATCCTGGTGCCCTCCGAGGCACTGCGCCGCGAGTTCTGCCGGTGCGCCTGGCTCGATCCGCGGCGCGTCGTGGTCCTGCACCACGAGATTGACGCCGCCGCGGCCGCCGCCGCGCGGCCCGCCGCCGGGCTGCCGCCCTGCGCCTGCCGGGTCGTGTTCGCCGGCCGGCTGGGCTTTACCAAGGGCACGGACGTCCTGCTCAAGGCCTGGCGCACGGTGCAGGCCGCGGCGCCCGGCGCCCGCCTGCTGCTCGTGGGCGGCAACGAGGATCGCGATTACCGGCGCCTGGCCGGCGAGCTGGGCGTGGGCGGCACGGTGGACTTCGCGGGATACCAGCCGGACGCCAAGCCGTGGATCGCGGCGTCGGACCTGCTGGTTCTGCCCTCGCGACGGGAAGGCGCGGGGTTCGTGCTGCTCGAGGCCATGGCGCTCGCCCGCCCCTGCATCGGTGCGCGCGTGGGCGGTATCCCGGAATACATCGAGGAGGGCACCACCGGACTGCTCGTCCCGCCCGGCGAGGTCGGGCCGCTGGCCAACGCCCTGCTCGAACTCATCCGCGATCCCGCCCGGCGCCGGGCCCTGGGCGAGGCCGGGCGCCGTCGCGCGGAAACCGTGTTCCCGCCCGGCCGCGCGCTCGACACGCTGATCGCCCTCCTCGGCCGCGGCCGGGCCGGGCCGCACCCCGCCGCCTGACGCCCGCCCGGCCCTGAAACCGTTCGCGCGCCGGGTCGGGCTAGGCGTCGAACAAGGTGCCGGGATTCAGGCGTCCGCCGGGATCGAA
>CAZUYI010000141.1:0-2631 GCA_964624095.1 uncultured Verrucomicrobiota bacterium
TTGCTGTTGTAATAGATCTCGCGCTTGCCGGCGATGTCCTGCTTGTCGAGCAGGTCGTTCTTGGTGGTGGCCATGAGCCGCATGGACTGGGCGAAGGTCTTGACCGTGTTGTAGGACAAGGTGCGCGTGGCGACCTTGTTCAGGATTTCGAAGTGGCCCTTGCGGGGGTCGTAGCGCACGTTGCTCAGCGAGCGGATGGGGAACCGCATGCGGGGCCGGATGCCCTTGCGGACGATGTCGGCATAAATGCCCTCGGCCACGGCGGCGATTTTCGCGGCCGCGGCCTGCCGCGTGACGGCGGCCGGCGCGGCGGCGGGTGCGGGCGTTCGGGTGGGCATGGGTCGCGTTCCTTCAGAGGCCCCGGGTGGCCGGTCACAGGTCCAGATGGGTTCGATCGAGCAGGGCGTGCAGGCGTTGGACGATCCGGGCTTCCTGGCGCTCGTTAAGGGCCAAAATCTCGCGCAGGCCAAGAGCCAGGTGGGGCAGGTAGCGTTCAATGTATTCGCGCTTGCGTGTGTGTTCCGCCTCGCGCCGGCGCCGGCTGAGGAACACGGCCAGGCGCCGGCCGGCTTCCTGAAGCGCAAAGGTCACCTCGCGCAGGATTTCCGGGTAGTGCGCGATGGCCTCCTTGCTCTCGCTGGTGAACGGGACCCAGACGCTGGCCATGTGGATGAGAATGACCGCCGGGCCCAGCGGCAGGGCGTCCCGCGGCTGGGCGAGCCCGTAACTCTTCCAGTTCACGCCCGTCATGGCCTTGGTCATGGCGCAGGCGCCGCCCATGTAGAGCAGCGGCACCTTGTTGGCGAAGCGGAGCACGCGCACCGGCTCGTCGGCGGCCGGCGCGGAGTCCGGCGCGGCGCCGGGCGGGGCATAGGCGATGCCCACTTCGATTTGGAACGGGTTGCCGCGGTAGACCTCCGGGTCGCGCGTAACGGCCGTGTAAAACGCGGCGGCGATTTCCTTCTTGAGCCCGGCCAGGATCTGCGCCTCGCCGATCGGCGCGAGGCAGTTGGTGGGCGGCCGCATGAGCTTGGTCTCCGCGATGGCCTTGAAGAGCGCCTCGCTCTCGCGGTGCGCGATGTGGCTGGGCCGCGCCTTCGGGTCCAACCCGGCGCGGCCGCAGATTTCCAGCGCGGCTCGGTCGCTGACCCTCGAAAAGTCGGAGCACAAGGCGGCCTTCAGGGTGCGGGCCGGCGAGTCCTTGAGCATCTGCATCAGCATGCCCAGCTCGATGCCGTGCGGGTGCGGTTTGATTTCAAGGGGCTGCGCCGGCCGCTCGCGCGTACCCCGGTCAAAGAGGGTCCAAAGCGATTCGGAAGGCGTCCCGGCGCCGGCATCGGAGCCGGACGCGCCGTTGGCGTCGAGCAGCCCGATCCTGTAATGCAGCCGGAGATGCGGATTGACGATGGCGCACTGCTTGAGGTACTCGTCCACCGACAGCTTGCCCCGGACATAGGCGGCTTCCATCTCGATCCGGACAGAGGTGCCGTGGGCGGACTCGCCGTTGAGAACGGGCGCGCCCGTCGCCGGGTCGGCGCTGTAGAAGCGGGGCCGCCAGTCAAGGGTCTCGTCCTTGAGAATCGCGGGCCGGTTGGCCCGCGTGTCGATCTGGACCTCGATGTGGTGGGCTGCCTTGGCGGAGGGCGTCCGGGACAGGATCACGGTGGCGGTGCCGGTGGTCAGTTGGCCGTACATGCCCGCCGCGCTGATCCCGATGCCCTGCTGGCCCCGCGACATGCGCAACCGGTGGAACTTCGAGCCGTAGAGCAGCTTGGCGAAGATCCGGGGAATCTGCGCGCGCACGATGCCCGGACCGTTGTCGAGGACGGTCACCACGAACCGGCGCGACCCCGTCTGGACGATCTCGACGGAGATCTCGGGCAGCACGCCCGCCTCGTCGCAGGCGTCCAGCGAATTGTCCACGGCTTCCTTCACCGTGGTGAGCAGCGCCTTGCGGGAATTGTCGAAGCCGAGCAGGTGCCGGTTCTTGAGGAAGAATTCCGAGACCGAGATGTCGCGCTGGCTGCGCGCCATGCTTTCAGCCGTGGCCGCCGCCGGGGTTCTGGATGCCATGGGCCCGTCCCGCCTGATGGAATGCAACGCGAATAGTAGGCGACGCCGCCCGGTGAAGGCAAGGCTTTTCGACGCGTCAGCCCTTGAGGCAGATCAGCGGGACGAGCCGCGCCACGCGGCGCGCCAGCCCGGCACGCTCGGTGGCGTCCACCACGGCGTGGACGTCCTTGTAGGCGCCGGGCGCTTCCTCCGCCACGCCGCGCAGGGAGGGCGACCGGACCAGGACCCGCTGCCGCTCGAGGCGCTGGACAACGTCACGACCCTGCCACTGCCGGGCGGCCTGCCCGCGGCTCATCCGGCGGCCGGCCCCGTGGCAGGCGGACTGGAATGACAGGTCCCCGTTGCCGGCCTGGCCGGCCAGGACGTACGAGGCCGTGCCCATGCTGCCCCCGATGAGCACCGGCTGGCCGGCGGCGCGCAGGGGCTCGGGCAGGGACTCGGTGCCGGGCCCGAGCGCGCGCGTGGCGCCCTTGCGGTGCACGTAGAGGGAACGGGGCCGGCCGGCCACGAGGTGGGTTTCGACCTGGGCCCGCGTGAGCAGCTCGAGGACCGCGAGGC
>CAZUYI010000141.1:2641-7096 GCA_964624095.1 uncultured Verrucomicrobiota bacterium
GTTTCGACCTGGCAGATGTTGTGCGAGACATCGTACAGCAGGGGCATCTCCAGCGGGCCGAGCAGGCCCGTAAACGCGTCGCGCACGAGCTGCGTGAGAATCTGGCGGTTGGCCAGGGCGCAGTTGGCGGCCGCCCGCATGGCGCCCAGGTAGGCCTGGCCCTCGGGGGAGCGGATCGGCGCGCAGGCCAGCTCGGGATCGCGTAATCGGATGCCGTGCCGCGCGGCGCAGGCCAGCATGCGCCGGGAAAACTCCGTCGCCACCTGGTGCCCGAGCCCGCGCGATCCGCAGTGCAGGCTGACGACCACCTGGCCTTCGCGCAGCCCGAAAGCGTCGGCTGCGGCCGGATCGTAGATCGCGGCCACTTCCTGGACTTCGAGGTAATGGTTGCCCGACCCGAGCGTCCCCATTTCGTCGCGCTGCCGCTCGCGGGCCCGGTCCGAAATGTCATCGGGAACGGCGTCGGGCATCGTGCCGCCGTGCTCGATCCGCGCCAGGTCCCGCGGGTCGCCATGACCGCGCCGCACGGCCCAGGCCGCGCCGCCGGTCAGCATGGCGTCCGTCTCGCGGGGCGTGAGCCGGATCCGCCCCGTGCTGCCGACGCCCGCCGGAATGGCGCGGAAGAGGGCGTCGGACAACTCGGCCTGCCGCTCGCGCACGGCGTCGGCCTCGAGCGGGGTCAGCAGCGTGCGCACGCCGCAGGCGATATCGAAGCCCACGCCGCCGGCCGAGACCACGCCGCTGCGGTCGGGGTCAAAGGCGGCCACCCCGCCGATGGGGAACCCGTACCCCCAGTGAGCGTCGGGCATGGCGTAGGCGGCCGTCTCGATGCCCGGCAACGCGGCGATGCCGGCCAGTTGCTCGAGGACCTTGTCGTCCATGGCCTGCAGCAGATCCTCGGAAGCATAGAGGACGGCAGGCGCCCGCATGCCGCCGGCGGGCCGTAGCACCCAGCGCGTGTCGGATTCCTGCTGCAGGCGGCGGGTGTCCATCGAGCGTACTCCTCGCTGCCAGTTTACGGCCGCGCCCGCCGCGCGGCAAGCGAGAACGGCCGGGCGTATTTTTCGATTGTGTCCGGCCCCGCCTTCGGGCACAGTAGCGGCCCCATGAGCGAGTCAAACGAGCGAGCGGCGGGCCGGGTTGTCCGGCTCGGGTGGCTTCTGCTGGCGCTCCTGTGCACCTTCGGGCTGTTTGACCATTCCCTTTGGTCGGGCAACGACGCCCGCGAAGGCGCCATGATTCGGGAGATGACCCGGGAGGGCGTCTGGGTTACGCCGGTATTCAACGGCGACCATTACCGGGAAAAGCCACCGCTCCTGCACTGGACCGGCGTCTTGATCTGCCGACTGGCCGGCGGGGTGAACGAGGGGCTCGTGCGGCTGCCGGCCGCCCTCTACGGATTCGGGTCGCTCGTGCTCATGGGGCTCTGGGCCCGCGCCATGGGCCGCGGGCGGGCGGGGCTCGTGGCCGCCTTCCTGTGCGCGACCTCCGCCCTGTTTTTCGAGTACTCGCGCATCGTGCTCACCGATGCGGCGCTGACCTTCATGGTCACGCTGTCGCTCTTCCTCTTCTGGCGTGCGCGGCCCGGCCGATGGCTCGGCCGAGTGCCGGGCTCGGTCGGCGAACTGTGCTTCGTGCTGGTCTCGGCGCTGGCGTTTTACGCCAAGGGCCTCATCGGGCCGGGCTTGGTCTGGGTGACGGTTAGCGCCGCGCTGCTGGGGCGCGGCGAGTGGCGCCGGCTGGCGCGGCTGGCGGCGCTGTTCGCCGCCGCCTTTGTGCTGGTGTTGACGCCGTGGGTCTGGGCGCTCGCACGTACGGGCGGGTGGGCGTTGCTGCGCAGCGTGTTCTGGGATAACCAGTTCGGCCGGTTCCTGCCCTTCAGCGACCCCGCGCTTCCGCTCGATCCTTATTTTGTGCACAAGGAGCCGGTCTGGTTTTACCTGACCAGCCTGCCGGTCCGGATGCTGCCGTGGACGCTGCTGGCCGTGCCGGCCCTGGCTGGCTGGTTCCGCCCGCGCAGCCGCATGCAGGGCGACACGGCCCGGTTTCTGCGTATGGCGGCGGTTGCGATGCTGGCCCTGCTGCATCTCTCCGCGGCCAAGGCCGCCTGCTACGCGATGCCGCTGTTTCCCGTGCTGTTTTTAATGATCGGCCTCTGGCTCGACGACCGGGCGGACCGCCGCGGCGCGGGTTGGGAACGGGTGCTTGTCGAGTGGACGTACCGGGCTGTCTGGCTGGTTGTCATGGGCGTGTCGCTGGCGTATCTGGGCGCCCTGCTGCTGCGCTCGCCCCGGGTCTGGGCGCCGGGTCCGGCGTCGGGCGGCGCCGGGCTGGTGCTGTCAGCCGCGGGACTCGTCCTGGCGGCGCTCGTGGCCGCCTGGGGCCGTGCCCGACTGCGCGAGGACGCGCGCGACGAGGTCTGGCGGGCGGCGCCCGCCCTGCTGGCGATCATCGGCGTGCTCGGCGCATCGGCCTGGCTGCCGCTGGTGGAGTATCACCGCTCGTATGAGCCGCTGGCGCAGGAGGTGCGCGAGGCGCGCGCAGCCGGCCGGAGGATGGCGGTGGCCGGCCGTCGCGAGCGCGATGTGGGCGCCCTGATGTTCTACCTGGATGACCGCCTGCCGGCGCTGTCGCTCAAGACGCCCGGCGAGTTGACGGCGTTCCTCTACGACACACCCGGGCCCGCCGGGCTGGTGGTGGCCCGCCGTAATCTCACGCGGGTGAAGGTGACGTTGACCGGCCAGCCCTACCGCCTCGAGCCGGTCCCGCACGCGGGTCAGAAGAGCGGCGAATTCCAGTTGCTGTGCACGGATCCGGTTGAGTGATGCGCTGGGCCGTTCCGGGCGGAAGGCGGGGTCGCATCCGGCGCCATGCGTCCGGTGGCTGCCCGGTTGCCGAGCAGGCGGAACGGCCGATCCGCAACGGTCATCTCCCGGACAATCTGCCAGAGGCCGGTCTTGAGGACCAGGTTGCAGGGCATCCAGGTTCCGTCGCGATCTTCCATCAGCACGTATACCGGACACGGATCCGCGCCCAGCGCAAGGGTGTGCCGCAGGGTGGCGAGACGGGCCGGGCGCTGCCCGTAGAAGATGAGGGCGCCCACCGTGTTCTCATTGAGATCGTGGGTATAGAGCGCGGCATCGGGCGGCAGGATGTCCGCGAGCAGGACGCTGAGCGGCTTCGGGCTCTTGAGGTCGTTCAGGGCCGGCTTGAGCAGCCAGGCATAGGCCAGAACCGTGGCCAGGAGCAGCGCGGCGAGGCGGCGCCAGGCCGCCCGCTGAGCGCCGCGGGCAAGCGTGGTTAGCACGGCGGCGCCCAGCGCGGCCAGGGCGGCGCTCAACCCGAGGGCGCCCCATGACCAGGCCCGTGCGCGGAACAGGGCCGGTGCAAGCGGGACGGCCCAGAGCGTGACGGCCGGCGCCGCAGCGGACAGGACGGTCAGCCGGATGGCCCAGCGCGGCGCCGGACGCCCGGCGACGACGTGGTCAAGCCAGGCGGCGGCGATGATGGCCAGGGGCGGGAAGGCCGGCAGCAGGTAATAGCTGGCCTTGGATCCGGCGACGCTGAGCAGGCCTGCCATGCCGGCTACCCAGCAGGCGATCAGGCGCCAGTAACGGCGCCATTCGCCGCCGCCGTTGCGCCAGCCGGAGACGATAAGCCAGATCCCCGGTGGAATCAGCAAGGTCCACGGAAGCGGTCCGGCTGCCAGGTACTTGGCATAATAATACCAGGGCGCGGTCGGGTAGGCTTCCGGGTTATAGGGCGTCAGGCCCAGGAACCGGACCAGGTGGTGTCGCACGAACAACACCTCGTAATACTCGCGCCCGCCCCGCAGCCAGAGGGCCAGGAGCCAGCCGCCGTCCAGCAGGCCGATGATGGCCAGTCCGAGCAGCGGGAACCAGCGCCGCCGGTCCCGGGCGGGCCGTTCCCAGGCCAGGAACCCCGCGAGGGACACGGCGATCAGGGCCACCCCGACGGCGCCCTTGCACAGGAACGTGCCGGCGAGCGCGGCATAGAACAGCCCCGCCCAGAGTGCCGCCCGCCGCGCGCCTGACGCGAGCCGTTCGAACGCCGCCATGGCGAGGGTCATGAAAAACAGCAGCCCGTTGTCGGTTATGGCGCCGCGATGGCATTCCAGGAACAGCCACATGCTGGCGAGCAGGAGCGCGGCGGCCAGTGCCCCGCGCGGGCCAAGCTGGCGCCGGGCCAGGCTGAACGTGAGCAGCAGGGTCCCAATCGTGAAGGCCAGCGCGGGCAGCCGCAGCGCCCATTCATGGTAGCCGAACGACGCGAGGGAGGCGGCCAGCAACCAGGTATACAGCGGCGGCTTTTCCAGGAACAGCCGGCCCTGCATGTGGGTGGCCGTCCAGTTGCCGGACTCGATCATCTCCCGTGCAATGCCCGCCTCGCGCGCCTCAACGGGCCGCCAGAGGTCGTGTCCGAACTGGATTAGGA
>CAZUYI010000142.1:0-7070 GCA_964624095.1 uncultured Verrucomicrobiota bacterium
ATGGCCATCACCTTGCCGGCCCGGATGCGGCGGACAATCGTCCGCAGCACGGACGGCGTGCGCAGCAGGGTCTCGAAGCCGGTCCCCTGCCGCAGGCGGTTGATGTAGGCGTCCACCCGCGGATTCTTCTGGCGGGCTGCCAGCGAAAACAACGGCACCCCCATGGCCAGGCTGGTGAGGGCGGCCATTTCCCACGAGCCCATGTGGGCGGTGGCGATCAGCCCGCCGCGCCCGGTCTCGAGGTGCGCCCGGACCGCGTCGGCGGCATCGCCGACGTCCACCACCGACCGCACCCACGGTTTCGAACTGACCGGGATGCGAATCATGTCCACGACGCTGAAGCAGAAATTGCGCCACGCGCGCCAGGCAATCCGGCGGACCTCGCGTTCCGGCAGGGCGCCGAATACCTGCCGGATGCGCGAGCACGCCGGCCGCACGCGGTACCGCGCCCCGTAATGCAGCAGGGCGGCCGCCCCCCACCCGAGGGCGAGGGCGGCGCGGTACGGCAGGCGCTGGACGAGCGCGGCTGCGGCGCGTATCGCCCCGTATTCCAGCGCGTACCGGATCGTGCGACTCATGACGGCAACCGTCCCCGTTTCCGCAGCCGGAGCAACAGGCTCTGGGTCATGACCACCGCGCGCTGCGGGCACACTTCGTGGCAGCAGCAACAGCCGATGCAGGCCGACGCCGCCAGGCGCGGCGGCGACCGGCCGTCGTCGGGCAGGCTCAGCGCCTGCATCGGGCAGGCTGCCAGGCAGCGCCCGCACCGGACGCAGGCTTCGGTAAAGTCCGGCCGGATCCACATCCAGCGGCCCAGCGGGCGCGGCAGCCACGCCGGCACTATGTTCAGGTAGGCCGTGCGCGGCATGCGGAAACGCCGCCGGCCCCATCCCTCCGGCAGAGTTCCCTGCCGGTCTATACGGTCGGCTGCCACCGTGCCGACTCCGGCCCGCTCCAGCAGTCCGAGATACGGCACCGCCCGAAGCGGGAGTCCGAGCAGCCGGCAGAGGGCGGCGTCCAGCGCCACGCCGTCGGTCGAGGCGGCCAGGAAGCCGAGCGGTGCGGGGCGACCCGCGGACGGGCCGGGCCCGTCCATGCCCACGACCGCATCGCACACGGTCAGGCCCGGCCTGACGCGCGCGTACAGTTCGGCGAGGAACCCGCTGAACGCGCGCGGCGCGAGAAATTGCCTGTGCAGCAAGGTCTTCTGAAAGCCGGGTAGGGTTCCATACACGTTTTTGACCGCGTTGGTCAGGCCGGTCAGCATGTGGGTCTTGAGTTTGGGCAGGTTGATCACCAGGTCGGCTTCCAGCACCGGCTTGGCCACACTGTAGCTCACGCGGCCGCAGCGGAACGGGACGGATCCCGCCTGCTCGAGGTTGAGCAGCGGCACGCCTTCCGCGGCGCAGAGGGCGCCGAAGCCGGTCCGGTCCCAGACCTGTTCGATCATGATCGCGCTGCACGCGCTGTCGGCCACGACTGGCCGGCCGCCGCGCGCGCGGACCCAGCGGATGACGGCCCGGGCCACCTCCGGATGCGTGGTCACCGCGCGCTCGGGCGCTTTGTCGCTCAGCAGGTTGGGCTTGAGCAAAACCGTCTGCCCGGTCCGCACCACGCCGTCGAGCCCGCCGAGGCGGGACACCAGCGCCGCGAGTGCCGCCGCCACGCCGGCCGGCTGGTAATCGGGACAGGCCGCCACCGCGACGGAGGCGCGCATGTCAGCGGGACTCCGCCGGGCGGCGCGCACCGCGCCGGACGCCCGGCGCCGAACCCCGCCGCACACGGTCCGGGTCCGGCGCGCGTCGGCGCCGGCCGGCGCGCGTTTCCGGGAACAGGTAATCCATGAAATGACGCGCCACGGTTTCGCCTTCGGGCGGGGAAATGGCGAGGTCCGGGCTCACCTCGATGATCCACGCTCGCCCGGTCCGCGGCTCAACCAGGAAGTCCACGCCCAGCACCGGGATCTCGAACAGGAGCGCCACCTTGCGCCCGAGCCGCAGCAGCGGCTCGCTGACGGCGCCGGTAATGTCGCGGATGGACCCGCCGGTATGGTAGTTCGAGGTCCGCCGCACCTGCACGGACTCACCGGCCCGCGGCACGCTCGCATAGGTCAGGCCCGCCGCCGTCAGGGCGCGCCGCGTCTCGGCGTCGAGCGGGATGCGGTGGCTGGCGTCCACGCGGCGGGCCTCCGCGTTCCGGCGCGCGATGAGCGCCCGGAGGGTGCTCGTGCCGTTGCCCGTGACGACCGCGGGTTCGCGGACGATGGCGGCCACGCACCGGCCGTCCACGAAAATCAGCCGGTGACCCACCCCCTCGACGCATTCCTCGATGACCCTGTCCTCGCTGAGCCGGCGCGCCCGCTCCAGGGCCCGGGCCAGTTCCGGCGCCGTCTTGACTGCCACCGAGACGCCGCGCCCGCCCCATTCCCGGCAGGGCTTGACCACCACGGAGCGCACGGCCTTCATAAACGCCAGCGCCGTCTTCCAGTCCGTCACCTTGATCTGGCGCGGCACCGGAAAGCCGTACCGGGCCAGGTACCCGTTCGCCAGGCGCTTGTCCTGGGCCAGCATGAAACTGACCGCGCCGACCCGGTCGGTCAGGGCGTTGAAACAGCGAATCCGGCGCGCGCCGTGCTTCAGCACGAAAATCGGCTCGCGGGCGTCAATGACCTCGATGCCGATGCCGCGCCGTCGCGCTTCACGGGTAATCGTGGTGGTATACACGGACTGCATGCCGGTATGGTGTCCGTTTGGGGACCGGCTGTCAAGCGCGCGGCGGCGCAGGGCGCCGAAAAAACGGCGCGACAACGAAGGGGGCGCCTGCTAGCCTACAGGGGATGCGCCGCGGGCCGGCGGGACAACCGGTCCGGCGCGAACCGCGAGGAGGCCCATGCGCCCTTCCACACCGGCAATCGTCATGACCACCGTCGGGACGCGCGCCGCGGCGCGGCGCCTGTCCGACCGCATTCTCGAGGCCCGCCTGGCCGCCTGCATCCAGGCGCTCCCGATCCGCAGCACGTACCGCTGGAAGGGGCGCGTGGAACGGCCCGCAGAACTTCTGCTGCTGGTGAAAACCCGTCCGGCCCTCGTCCGGCCCCTGTGCGCCCTGATCCGGCGTCATCATCCGTACGAGGTGCCCGAAATCCTTGCGCTTCGCGCGGCCGGCGCGTTGCCCGCCTACGCCCGCTGGATCGAAGCCGAGACCCGGCCGCGGTAGCGGGCGGCCCGTTCGAAGGATCCGGTGGTCCAGCCCGCGATCCGGATGCGGCGGGTTTCATGGAATCCGCCGCGCGCAAAGACGCGCGCCACCCCCTCGTACTGGCCGTCCAGGATGCCGGACAGGATCAGCCCGCTGGGCGCCGTGCGGCTGACAAGCGCCATGAGGCGCCCAGCGTGCGCCACGAGCGGGTCCGCCAGCAGGTTGGCGGCCACGACCCGGAACGGGCGCGGCGCGCGGAAGTCGGCCAGGCCGGCCCGGACCACGCGCACGCGGCCGGCCACGCCGTTGCGGGCCGCATTCGCGCGCGCGATGCGAACGGCTTCCGGATCGGCATCGAACGCCAGCACGCGCGGGAACCCGAGCTTCGCGGCGGCAATGGCGAGGATGCCCGAGCCACAGCCCACGTCCAGCACGCTGCCCTGCGCCGCGCGCCGCTGCCAGGCGTCGAGCAGGCGGAGGCAGGCCCGCGTGGTGCCGTGCAGGCCGGTCCCGAAACTGAGCCCCGGGTCCAGTTCCACCACGCACTCCCCGGGCCGGGCCCGGAACCGTTCCCAGGTCGGCTTGACCACGATCCGGCAGGACACCCGCCGCGCATGGAAAAAGCGTTTCGAGCGCGCGCAGCCGGACTCGGCTCCGCTCCCGCACGGGAAGCAGGGCGCGCAGGCGGGCCGCGCGCGAGACGGCCTCCGGCCGCGAGACGCAGTGCACGTCAAGCCGCGCGGGCCGGCCGGGCTCCGGCAGCCGGGCGGTCACCGGCCAGTCCGACAAGGCCGCCGCCAGGAGCAGGACGCGGTCCGGGTCCGCGTTCAGCGACACGACATAGCTGGGAGCCGGCCGGGCGCTCATGGGATGTCCGCGCAGCCTGCGAGCGGGGCGCGGCGGCTGCGCCGCCGGTCGGCCACGCCGGCGCCCTTAAACTCCAGTCGCCTTGAGTCCGCCATTGATCTATGCTGCCTGCCGGGCGCGCAACCCGCCGCCCGCGCGGAGAATGGACCATGCCCTGCACGCCGCCAGGTGCCCGTCACGCGGTCCGGCTTGACGCCGGGCAGGCTCGAGCCTGGCGGCGCCGGCTGGCGGCGGACGGCGGGTGGCCCGCGCTCGTCACGGGCTCCTTCGCGATCTGGCAGCCCGGCAACCTGGGCGCCGTTCGCGAGGCGGCCCGGCACGGCCGGGTCTGCATCGTCCAGACGCCCGACGGGTCGGCTTCGCGCGCCGTGACGCCGGGCATGCTGGCGGCGCTTGGCCGCGTGGCCGCGGTCGTTCGCTGCCCGGCGAAGCGCGCGGAACCTCTGCTCGAGGCGCTGCGGCCCTTCACGCTGGTGGATTGCCTGGCCCAGGCGCCCGTACCGCACGCGGCCGCGCGGGCCCGGGAACTCGCCGAGCGCGTCGTGGATTGGCCGCCCGTGCCGGGTTGCTTCAGCGCCGAGATCCGCGCGGCCATCCGGGCCGGCCGCACGCCCATCCGCGTCCCGCGGGCTACGCTCATGCCCGCGCCCGGCCCTCGCGCGCTGCGCGCCTGGCTGGCCGATACCGATCGGCTCCGCCCGCTGGTCACCGTCAACGGGTGCTTCGATATGCTGCATCCCGGCCATGTCCGGCTGCTCCAACGGGCGCGCGCGCTGGGCGCCCGGCTGCTCGTGCTGGTCAATGACGACGAATCGGTGCGGGCTTACAAGGGCGCCGGCCGGCCCGTCTTCCCGATTGGCGCCCGGCTGGCCGCCCTGCGGGAGCTGGGCGCGGTCTCGTTCGCCTGCCCGTTCCCCGGCGATACCCCGCTCCCGTTTCTGGCCGTGATCCGCCCTGACATCCACGTCAAAGGCGGCTCGTTCGAGCCGGCGCGCGTACAGGCCGAGCACGACGCGCTGCGCGGCTGGGGCGGCCGGCTGGCCTTTGTCCCCATGGTCGGCCGCTACAGTACGACCCGGCTGGTGGACGCGCTGCGAGCGCCCGGCCCCGCCCCTCAACAGCCCGGGTAGATGATCGCCGAAAAGACCGGGCGCGGTGCCAGCTTGGCGCGCCCCTGGAGGCCGGCCAGCTCGATCAGGAATGCCAGTTCCACGACTATCCCGCCCAGCCGTTCGACGAGCCGTGCGCAGGCGGCGGCCGTGCCGCCGGTCGCCAGCAAATCGTCCACGATCAGGATGCGCGCGCCGGCCTTCAAGGCGTCGGTGTGCACGCTGATCGCAGCCGAACCGTATTCCAGCGCGTAGGGTTCGTCGTAGGTCGTGTACGGCAGCTTGCCTTTCTTGCGGATGGGAATGAAGCCCACCCCCAGTTCGTAGGCCACGGCGGCTCCGAAAATGAAGCCTCGCGCGTCCACGGCCGCAACGGCATCAGGCCGCCGGGCGCGGTGCCGCTCGGCCAGGATCGAGACGGACTGGCGAAACAGCGCGGGATCCGCCAGGATGGGTGTTATGTCCCGGAACAGGATGCCCGGCTTCGGAAAATCAGGGATTTCGCGCACCGCCTGTTGGATCGAATCCGCCTTCATGTGAGTCTCCTTGTCACGCGCCCCATTGCGCGCCGGCATGTCCGAGACGTGAGCCTAGCAGGATCTGCCCGCCCGTCAACCGAAACGTCCGCCCGCCGCCCCGGCCACGGGCGGACGGCCGGACGACACGGGGCCGAGCGGCACGATCCGGCGCAGGACTTCGTAGGCGGCCAGCAGGCCGAAGATCCCCGTGGCGTAGGACAGGCTGCCGAGCGGCACGCGCGGCCGGCCCCGTCCAACGGTTTCCGGCTTGGCCGCGGCCGCCGGTTCGCGGGTCGGCTCGACTGAGAAGAGGCAGCGCACGCCGTGCTCGATGCCCATGCGGCGCAGGCGCTTTCGGACGAACCGCGCCAGGGGGCACACGTCGGTCTCGGCCAGATCGCCGGCCCGGATCTGGAACGGGTCCGTGCGCGTGGCGGCCCCCATGCTCGAGACCACTGGCAGCCCGGCGCGCACGGCGGCGGCAATCAGCGCCACCTTGGGCGCCACGCTGTCAATGGCATCCACCACGATGTCGAGCGGGCCGGCCAGCAGCGCGTCAAGCGTGTTCGGCGCGACGAAAACCGCGCGGGCGTCGACCGCGCAGCGCGGGTTGATATCGAGCACGCGGTCGCGGGCGACCTCCGCCTTGGGCCGGTTCAGCGTGGAGTCGAGCGCCAGGAGCTGGCGGTTGAAATTACTCGGGCGCACGACGTCGCAGTCCACCAGGCGCAAACACCCGATGCCCGCCCGCGCCAGCGCTTCCACGGCGTAGGATCCCACCGCGCCCAGCCCGAAGACCGCCACCCGGGCGGCGGCCAGCCGCCGCAGCGCCTCGGCACCCAGCAATTGCTCCGTACGGCAGAACCGCTCCATGACCCGCCTCGTTTCCTCCCCGTGCCGCGCGGCAGCCGGCGCACGCCGGGCCGGACTCGACCGGCGTCCCGGGCGGCAGGGCCGGGGCGTGCCCCGCGGATCGCGGCTAGCGTCCCAGCAGATGCCGCCGTGTCCGGGCGAGCGACGCGCGGCTATCGCCGGTGGGCCAGTACTCCAGGCCGAAGCGGCCGGTATATCCCATGGCTTCGATCTGCCGCAGGATGAAGGGATAGTTCAATTCGGTGTCGATCGGCTCGCGCCGGCCGGGCACGCCGGCGATATGGAAATGGCCGATGTAGGGGAGATGGGCCTTCACGAAATCGAGGATGTTGCCGTGCATGATCTGCATGTGATAGATGTCGAACAGCAGTTTCACATGCTGATTATCCACCGCCTTGAGCACATCCACCGCCCGCCGGGGATCATCGAGAAAATAATCGGGAGGGTCCACCCGGGTATTGAACGGCTCGAGGAGCAGGGTCATGCCGGCGTCGGCGCAACGCGC
>CAZUYI010000143.1:0-6999 GCA_964624095.1 uncultured Verrucomicrobiota bacterium
GGCGCCCGACGTGCTGCTGGTGGATACCACGGGCGACCTCCAGCGGTTTTATGGCCTGGCCGACGTCGTGTTTGTCGGCAAAAGCCTTACCGCGAGCGGCGGCCAGAACATCATCGAGCCTGCGGCCTGCGGCAAGCCGATAATCGTCGGCCCGAACATGGCCAATTTCGAGGAGGTCCTCGCCGATTTCCGCGGCGCGAAAGCCATCCTGCAGGTCGAGGATGGCGCCGGGCTCGATCGCGCGGTGCGCAGCCTGTGGGGCGACGAAGCGGCCCGGCGCGAGTACGGGCGGCGCGCCGCCGCGCTGGTCCGCGAAAAGGGCGGCGCGCTGGACCGCAGCGTAACGGTCCTGTTCGACCTGCTGCTCGCGCGGCCCGCGATCTGACGCCGGCCGCGAAGCCGTCCTCTCATACGCGGAGCCGCGCCAGCACGGGCTTGAGCGGCTCGAGCCGCCAGGCCAGGCGCCCGCCGGTCACGGGGTGCGCCGCGCCGGACACCGCGTCCTCGGCGATGGACACGCCGGCGAGCGGAAACGCCGCCTCTGCCGGCTCGGCGCCCAGGTTGGCGGCTGCCAGCCACTCGCCGCCGGCGGCGTCGCGTACCCGGGCGGCCCGTACGAACCCGCGGCCGTCGTCCAGCCGCGCGGGGCGCAGGGTCCGGGCGGCCTCGGCGATGCGGGGCCCCGCGAGCACGACGAACCCGGCATCGAGCACCACGTCGCCTTCGGTCACGTGCCGGATGGATGCGTCGAACACCGTGCAGAGCGTTTCGACGTAGAGACTGGTCAGGGCCGGTTTCCCGTTGACGGCCATCTGCCGGGCGGCCGTGCGCGCGATACGCACCGTGCTGCCGCCGTAGAGGGCCACGAGGGCCAGGCTGTTGTCCACCGCCGCCCAGGCCGACCCGGTCTCGATGAGCGCGTCGCGGCCGGGCCGGCTGCGCAGGAGCTGCGAGCCGCCCTCGAACCGGATCCGGCGCGCGTCGCCGTTGAAGATGTCGTTGGGCACCAGGAGGCCCGGCGCGCAGAGCCGCCGGATGAAGCCGTCCATGCGGGCGAGGGCCAGCTGGAACCCGATCATCGTGCGGTCGTCGGGCAGGGCGAAGACCGCGTTGCGCCGCGTCAGGATGAGCTTGCCGGATTCGCCTTCGCCCTGCGGATTCAGGCTTTCCTGCAGCACTTCACCGGCCGTCACGAACCCGGCGTCGCCCAGCCGGCGCAGGAAGGCCGTCGAGGGCTTGCCGGGCCCCTTGTCGGCGTCCGGCAGGTAATTGTTGATGTCGCCCGTGCCGGAGACCTGGCCGAGCAGACTGGCATAATAGCGGTCGCCCCATTCGGCCATATCGCTGCGCCCGGCCGGTAGGCACATCCCGCCGGGCGAGTGGCGCCAGCGCCAGCTCGCAATCCGGTGCTTCCCGCGGCAGACGACGCCGCCCAGTACGGGGTCGGCCCAGCTCCCGCGGGCGAGCGCGGGCGCCGGCGTCGGCTCGCGGCGCGGCGGGAGCACGTCCGGGAACCGGCGCCGCCACCAGGCGGCCATCGAGGCGGTGACGGCCCGGTCGCTTTCCAGCCGGGCGTAATAAAACGGCGACGCCCGCTCCAGGGCGGCCAGCCGTTCGGAGAGGTAGCTGCCGTCGCCGTTATGGGCCTGCTCGGCGGCGACGAGCCCGGCCCAGCCGGCCTCGAGCCCCGCGCCGTCCGGATCGTTGTATTTCGCCATCATGCCCAGCCAGGCGGGCAGCGCGTAATCCTGGCAATAGCAGTAGCGCGCGCGCGTGTCGCCGCCGATCCGCAGCAGCCGGCCGTCTTCGAACGTGCAGAGCCGGACCACGCGCCACAGGTCCGCCACGTGCAGGAACGCCTCCGGCGGCGCGTCGAGGCCGCGGTCCCGCATCGCGAAATAGGCCATCGCCACCTGCGAGAGCACAATCACCTTGTAGCCGACATTGATGTACGAGTGGTGATTCATGCCGAAGTGCTCGGTCAGGTTGGCGCCCACGTGCCAGGCGCGCAGGGGCCGGCCGGCGTATATCTCGTCCGAGCGGGCGTCCGCCGGGACCGAGAGGCTGTTCAGGAAAAACGCCGTGCTGCGCTCGAGCCACTGCGCCCGGTTGGGGTGCTCGGGAAACCGGTGAGCGGCTTCGAGCAGCAGGAAGGCATTCCAGTAATTGGATTCCGGGGCGTTGGACCCGAAAATCCCGGCCCGGATCACGACGTCCGGTGCGCAGAGCCGCTCGGCATGGGCGGCGAACAGGCGCCGGACGCGCGTCCGGTCCTCGTCGGTCAGACACGGCTCGAGCGCGTTGAGCCCGTGGACGTACCGGATCACGCCCAGCGGGCGCAGCCACTGCTTGCCGTCCGTGCAGGCGCCCGGCCCGCCCTGCACGGTGTCGGCGGCGAACCGGAACATGGCCAGGGCGGTGTCGCGGACCGCCTCGCGCGAGGCCCCGGCGCGCGCTTCGTCCAGGTCGGGGTCTGCCGCCAGGACCGCATACACGGCGGCCGCGCAGAGGTGCGACTGGATGGCCCATCCGTCCGATGTGCCGTCGTTGTAATAGACCCACTCCGGCTTGCCGCGCGGGTGGGCCAGGTACTTCACCGACCAGCGCCGCCAGGATTCCAGGCTGCGGAGATACTCGAGATGTGTCATGCAGAATGTCCTTATTGCCACTCGCGCGGATCGGGCACCTCGAGCGGCGCCGACCCCTGGCGGATGGACTCCGCCGCCACGATCCCGGGCAGCGAGAAATCCAGACCGCGGTAGACATCGTAGACCAGGGGCGAGTCGCCGCGCAGGCAGGCCATGAAATCGTCCATCATGGCCCAGTCGGCGCCGCCGTGCCCGCTCTCGCGCTTCGGCTTGAGATCCGGCCAGGGGATTTGAAGGGCCCGGCATTCCGGCATGTCGGCCAGGCGCGCGGTGAAGGTCGGGGCGGCGTTGTCCCGGCCGGTTTCCAGGAACCCCTTGGACCCGTAAATGGAATAGTAATGAAACCCGCCGGGCCGTTCCACGCTGAAGGCGCACAACTGCTTGAATACCACGCCCTTGGCGGTCCTGAAAAACGCGCCCTGGATGTCGCCCACCGGCTTGTTGGGATAGGTCCGGCTGGTGGAGCTCACCCCGATGGCCTGCACGATCCGGTCCTCCAGGATATCGAGCAGCGGCCCGGTTTCATGCGTGCAATAGCGGATGGGATCGAATTCGAACCGCCAGGTCGTGGCGCCGGTGCGGCGGTCCAGGAACAATCCCCGGACATCGTGGACGTATTCGCCCTCGACATACTGCGGTTCGCCGATCCGCCCTTCGGAGACCAGCCGCCGCCACAGCTTCATCCCGGGACTGAAACACACGTTCTCGCCGAAATAATACAGCTTGCCGGACGCATGGACCGCCTGGACTAGCGCCCGGGCCTCCTCGAGCGTGTGCGCCGCGGGAATTTCCGAAAACACGTTCACGCCGGCCCGCAACGCCTGGATGCTCTGGCCCGCATGCAGCGGCGCCGGCGACGCCACCAGGACGGCGTCCAAGCCGGCGGCTTGTTTCAGCATGAGATCCAGGCTTTCCACCACCAGCGGCACCGGGACGTCCGGCAAGGCGGCCTTCCAGCCCTTGAGGAAGGTCTCCCGGCGCGGCGCCGACGGGTCGCATACGGCGCTGACCTCGGCCAGTTTAGATTGCGACACATACCGCGCCAGCCCGACCCCGCGCCCCGCGCCGACCAGCCCGAGTTTAGGAAGCGTGCTCATGGGAATGGTATCCTCGATGTGTTTCGCTCACCCGCCTTGCAGTCAGGCGCACGGATTCGCATCGCCCGACCCCGCGGGGCGGCTCTCCATGGGGGTGCCGCCTCAGGCGCGCGGAAATTCTCCACAGGGATTGTTGCAGATTTCGTGTAACAGGGCCATGAATTTACACAGGTTCGGGAAGGTTGCCGGCGGCTGGATGCCGTGGTCGCCGTTTGGGAAGTAACGCCCCGTCGCCAGCAGGGGCGGGACCTTGCTGCGGATTTCCGGCTCGATCAGGGCTTCGTTGCCTTCATTGATGACTTCCTTTTCCAGCCACCCGAACAGCACGAACTGCGGCAGAAGCCGCCGCAGTTCGAACAGGTCATTCCCGGCCTTGACCTCGTAAGGATAGATCGCGTTGAACCCGCACGCGGCCGCGATGGGCGTGAATTCCATGGCGTTGCCATCGGTGTCTATGGCCCGCAGGGGCACGTTGCAGGATTGGGCCAGGCCGCATACCTCGCGGTAGTACGGCGCGCAGAACGCTTCGAAGTGCGCCGGCGACAACAGCATGCCGTGGTTGTAGCACAGGTCCTCGCCGGTTGCCACGATTTCCGGCTTGAGGCGCTCAATCAACGGGAACACGGCGCGCCGAATCTGGGCTAGACGCCACTCGATGATGTCGTGGACCAGCTCGGGGTCGTCATAAAACGCGTAGCTCGCCGCCTCCGTCCCCATTAATCCCCTCACGAGGCCGTACGTGCTGCCCACCCCGATGCACAACGGTCTCGTGCGGGCGTCGAAGCGCCGGCAATTCGCCTCGATTTCTTCCGGCGTCATGACCCGGGTCGGCGTCATGCGTTGCTTGTACAGGTCCCAGGAAGCCCGGTCGCGTACGGGATAGCGGATGAACTCGGGCATGGAATAGGTGATGTCGTTGTCCACGACCTGGCGCGTGAGGGCGCCGGATTCCGACTCGATGATCTCGAATCCGCCCTCGATACGACGAGTCTCCTTGAACCCTGCCTCGCCCGAGGCCACGGAAAAGTCCAGGACGACAGGCCCGGTCGTGCCCCAATACCGGCACCAACTCTGGACCTCCGTCTTTCTGAAAGGAAGCCCGTTTGCATCGCAGCCGCCGACATAAGCAGGCATCCCGCCGGCTGCCAGCCGCGAACGCGTTGGGCGCATGCACCCCAGGCTCATGCCGGGCGCGCCGGGGAACCCGAAGATAGGGGTGTAGTCCGGCGTCTCCCCGCGCACAATGGATACAAACCGCTCCCGGTCATTCATTGTTCCAGCCTCCATTTGGCTTCCGGGCCGGCGCGCCGGCGGCATCCCCGGCTGGCCGTGAGGCGCCGCCCGGTTGCGGCCGGAGTGCCTGCTTCAAGCGCCGGATCCGCCTCCCTTGCCAGAGCACGAGCCCGCTCAGGGCGATCACGAAAAGCGGCCCAATCACGCAGAATATCCAGATGTTGATCTCCGTGTAGCTCACCCCGAAGAGCTGTGCCAGCCGTGTCCGGATGCCGACACAGCGATCGGTCATCGTTTGGATTCGGGAGGGAGGAATGTCGCCATCGCCTGCCTGGCGTCCTCGGCTCGATGCGTTGGTACGTGGACGACGATGAGCGCGCCGTGCCCAAACGTGCCGCCGAGGCTTGCCGAGATCGGTGCAAGGTTCCGAATGGCCGAGTCGTCGCGTGCGATCTCAAATGGGATTCCGACCTTCGACAATGCTTCCAGCACCTGCTCGGCCTGTGGCGGCTCGAAGGCGCCAAGCCATTCCAGTTCCTCTGGCTTCGTCATGCGGTCGCTCCATCGGCGAACGCTGTCACGGACGGGCTCGGTACGCTGTACCGTTCAGTGGCTTGTTCGCGGCTCATTTGACCTTGGTATAGTTTGTGTGAACTCCGGCCTTTATGAACTCATCGCATGCGTAGTCCTGCCACTTCGGGGCCAGGCCTATCGACTCGTTGTCGCCGTAGTACCCGGCGATGAACCCGCCGCGCCCATGCCAGAGCTTGTCCATCATCTCTCTGGCTTTCTTCCGAATAACGTCCTCGTCCTGTTGCTGCAGGGTCTTCTGGATATCCACGGGACACCAGAACGTGATCTTGCCTTGCTTCTGATAAGAGGCGAGAACGTCAATGCCGTGCAGGTCTGGTTGGTCGAATTGCAGGACATCAATTCCTGCCTCCATCAGGCCCGGAACAATCTTCTCGATCTTTCCGCAGGAGTGCATGAAGACCTTGATGCCGAGATCGTGCGCGATGTCACAAAGCTTCTTGAAGCGGGGAAAGAACTCTTCCCACCACATCTTGGGGCTGATCAGTGTTTGGGTTTGCGTGCCCCAGTCCTCGCAAAACATAACGCCATCCGCCCCGGCGGATGCGTAGTTCCTGATCATATCCTCCACCAGAATGTCGATGCGGTCATGCAGTTCATGCATGCGATCCGCTTCGAGGATAAGATCCATCAGATACTGTTCCAGCTTCCGCATCTTTCGCGCAATATTGAAGGCGAACCCGGGAAGGTCGCCGTTAAGCCACTTTCCCGGCACCTCTGTGCGCCGTCGTGACACACAGACATAGTCCTCTGCATGGGAGTAGTCCGGAAACTCATATGAGTCCAGGTCGGAGATGTCCTGAAGAACGCCTTTCACGACCTCTCCCTTGGATGTCGGGTCAATTCGCGCCCACCGGTTGCCCCATTCGTCGGTATGCTCCCACCTGCCGCCGCCGACCTCTTCCCATCTCGTGGCATGCGTGGCCGCCGAGCATGTAACCCCGGTGATATCGGAGTCCTGAAATGAGCGAGCCACGCGTTCCGGCCTGCCATAGTCAATGGTGCGCTTCACAATCTCTCTGGAGGTCATCATGCTTCATTTCCTTCGGCGAACGGGGCCTTCACCGGCGACGCGACTGCGACGCCCGGTGCACGGCATGGTTCGCATCTCGTTCGCCTTTGCCCTTTGGATGCGTCAGCGAGAGACCGCGCAGGTCGGCCATCTTGCCGCAGGCTTCGGCCGCATACAATCGCCAGATCGCGCGCAGGCCCGTGAGGCTGTCCCTGCCGTGGGTTCGCGGCTCGTCCCCGGTTTCAACGCAGTCGAGGAAATGCGCCATCTCCTCCGCCGTGGCTTTCATAATCAGCGCGTAGCGCGCCTGCACCAGTTGGGCCTGGCTGGCGGCCTTGGCGCCACCCTCCACGCCCATCGTCAACAGTTGCTGATCCACCGCTGCGGCGCTGATCACGATGCCCAGCGCCTTTAGGCT
>CAZUYI010000144.1:0-6996 GCA_964624095.1 uncultured Verrucomicrobiota bacterium
TGGCGCCGAGCGGCGCCGCCCGCTACGGTCTCTCGCCGAACCTCGGCCAGATGTTCCTCCAGTTCCTGGAGGTCATGGTCAAACGGCAACAGCGGCTCACCCTGGAGGCGGCGATCCACAAGTTGACCGGGTTCCCGGCGCGCGCCGTGTACGGGCTGCGCGACCGGGGCGTATTGGCGCCAAACGCCTGGGCGGACATCGTCGTGCTGGACATGGACCGCCTGGCCGTGCACCGGGATTACCGCAATCCCGGGCGTCCCGCGCAGGGGCTCTGTTACGTGTGGGTGAACGGGCGCCTGGTGTTTGATGGCAAGGTTTTGCCCGGCGTGCGTGCCGGGCGCGTCTTGCGGAGGAGCGCCCGATGACGGCCTCGAACAAGCCGGTGGCGCTGGTGACCGGGTCCTCGCGCGGAATCGGGCGCGGGATAGCCGAGCGGCTGGCCCGGGATGGATTCCACGTCTGGGTCAACGGCATCCGGCCGCTCGAGGCGGGCGCCGGGGCAGTGCTCTCTGCCATCCGAGCGGCGGGCGGCACCGCGGATTTCGTTCAGGCAGATGTTTCGCAAACCTCCGGCCGGTCGGCCATCCTGGCGGCGCTCGAGGCGCGGGGTGGCCGGATTGATTTGCTGGTCAACAACGCGGGCATCGAGCCGCCCGGCGTGCCGTTCCTCGAGTTCACGGAAGCGCGGTTCGACCACGTGATCGGCACCAACCTGAAGGGCCCGTTTTTTCTGACGCAGCAGGTCGCCGCGCTCATGATCCGGAACCTGGCGCGCGGCGCGATTCCCAAGGGGCGGATTTGTTTCATCACCTCCATCCAGGGCTACGTGGTCACCCGCGGCGCCGAGTACTGCATGAGCAAGGCGGCGCTCGGCATGGCGGCCAAGGTGTTTGCCAACGGGCTGGGCGCCCACGACATCCCGGTCATCGAGATCAGCCCCGGCGTGATCCATTCCGACATGGCTGACAAGCACCAGGCGGCGATAGACCGCAAGATCGAGGCCGGCCGGCTGATCACCGCCCGCTGGGGCGAGCCGGACGACGTGGCGCGCCTGGTGGCCGCCTTTGCGCGGGGCGACCTCGATTATTCCACCGGCTCGCGCATCGAGGTCGGCGGCGGGCTGGGCCTACCGCGTTGGTATTGACGGCATGAGCGAAGACGTCGAGTGCGTATTCGAGGGAATCTGCCATCTGGGCGAGGGCCCGCTCTGGAGTGTCGCGGAGCAGCAGCTCTACTGGACCGACGTGTTCAACCGGCGCCTCTGGCGCTACGATCCCGCCACCGGCCGCAGCGGCGTCGCCTGGGAGGGCGCGTGGCAGGTGGGCGGATTCGCCTTTACGCGCGCGGGCGCCCTGGTGCTCTGCGCGGAGGACCGCGTTTTCCGCCTGGAGGGGAACGATCTGGTCGAACTCGAGCGACTTCCGCTGCAGCCCGGGGAGCAGTTCAACGACGTGACGACCGACCCGCGCGGGCGCCTCTTTGCGGGCACCGTGCACCGCCGGGGCGGGCTCGGGGCGCTGTACCGGATCGAGGCGGGAACCCCGCCCGTCCGGGTCCTCGACGGGATCGCGTGCAGCAACGGGATGACGTTTTCGCTCGACGAGCGCACGTTTTTCCACACGAATACCGGCCTGCGGCGTGTGACGGCCTACGACTATGACGCGGCGACGGGCGCGATGTCCAACCCGCGCGTCTGGTTCCAGGGCAACGCCGCCCAGGGCTATCCCGACGGCCTGACACTCGACCTCGAGGATCATATCTGGCAGGCCTTCTGGGGCGCAGGCGTCGTGCGCCGGCTGTCGCCCGCCGGGGCGATTGTCGAGGAGCGGCACGTCCCGGCGCGGCAGCCCTCGAGCGTCATGTTCGGCGGCCCATCCCTGCACGACCTGTATATTACATCGGCCTGCCAGGGCGCGGCCGACCTGGCCGCCGGCCTGGACCGCGAGGGTCGCTTTCTCGGCGGCCGGGTCTACCGATGCTCGCTCCCGGTCGGCGGCCGCGCGGAATGGCCGGCGGCCCTCGACGAGAGTCCGCCCCCGTCGGCGCGCGAGTCCTGCGCGGTGCACGCGGGGGACAAAAATACTTGACACCCTCCCGGGGATGCAGGATAGTGAATTTGATTTTGGATGGGATCGGCGTCCGTCATTTCAAGGAGGCGTCATGAAAGCGTCCGCGTTGTTCCTGATTGGCGTTGTGGTGATGCTGCACGTTGCCGCTATCGGGGCCCTGGTATTCATACAGGGATGCGGGTCCACCACGCGAATCGCCGCGCCACCGCCCGAGCCCGTGATGCCGCCTTCCACGACGGACGCGGTGCAGTACCCCCCGCCCGCGCCCCCGGCTCCGCCGCCGGCCGCTCCCGTCTACCGGGAGCCCGAAGCGGCTGCCGTGCCGGCCGGCACCACGGAGTATGTCGTGCGCAGCGGTGACAGCCTGGGCCGCATCGCCAAGGACTACGGAGTTACCGTGGCCGAGTTGACGGCGTTGAACAGGCTGGCCAATCCCAACAAGCTTCGGGCCGGCCAGAAGATTTTACTGCCGGGCGAACATACCATCAAGCCGCCGGCGCCCAAGCGCGTGGCGTCGAAGCCGAAACCCGCCGCGGTCGCACCCGTTTCCGAGTCGGGGTCGGGCGTCAAGGTGTACGTCGTGCAGAGCGGCGACAGCCTGTCGAAGATTGCCAAGCGACACGGCGTCACGATCGCAGCGCTCAAGCAGGCCAACAACCTGTCCGGCGACAAGCTAATGATTGACCAGAAGCTGACCATCCCATCGGCCGGCGGGGAGGCAGCGCCCATCCCGACTGCCGAGCCGCCCGCCCAGATCTCAGAGGCACTACCCCCTGAGTCGCAGGCTATCCCCCCTGTTCCTGTCAATGAGCCGATACCTGTTCCCACAATAAGTGCCACGGAAGAAACGGCCTCCGTGCCGACTCAGGACGCGGTGGATGCAGGGATGTCTGTCGTCCACACGGTAGTGGCAAACGAAACGCTTGATTCCATTGCCAAGCTGTACGCGGTGACGGTTGACGAGTTGATGGCAGTCAACGGGCTGCAAAGCCGCACTGTGACGCCGGGTCAAAAGCTTCGCATGCCGTAAGGGCGCTCCCCTTTGGGCTGTGATTGCCGGCGCGCGCCTCCCGGCAGGAGCGACCGCCTCGTCGTGGACGGCCTTTTTTCTCCGCGCGACCCGCGGAGCCGGAGCGGCTGCCGCCAACGCGCCGCGCGGCTTGAATCCATGGGAGCGGGTCATGTGGCGGACGCCAACCCTGCTGGTGATCGTGGTGCTGTTGTTGTTGGCGATGGGCATTGTCATGCTTGCCAGCACCAGCGGGATCAAGGCGGCGGCGCTGTACGACGATCCCTCCTATTTCGTCAAGCGGCAGGCTCTCTGGCTGATCGTGGCGTGTATGGCCGCGTTGACGACCGCGCATCTTCACTATCGCCTCTGGCGGCCGGCGGCGCCCGTCTGCCTGGGCCTGGCGCTCGCGATCCTGGCGCTGGTCCTGGTCCCCGGGGTCGGCGCTCGAATCGGGGGCAGCCGCCGATGGCTGAGGCTGGCCGGCCTGAGCGTTCAGCCGTCCGAGTTCGCCAAATTTGCCATGGTGCTGGGCTTGGCCTGGTGGATGGCGCGCGAGAAATGGCGCGCGCGTGAATTCTGGCGAGGGGCCATCGCGCCCCTGGCCATCCTGGGGTCCGTGGCCGGGCTGATTTTTCTCGAACCGGATTTCGGCACCACGCTCCTGTGCGCCGCGGTCGGATTGGCCCTGATCTACGTCGGTGGGGCGCGCCTGGCCATTCTGAGCGTGTTCGCCCTGCTCGGGTTGGGCGGATTCGCGCTGGCCGTCATGCGCGATCCCGTGCGGTCGAGCCGCATCCTGGCCTTTCTCAATCCCGAGCAATACGCGGACACGTATGCCTTCCAGTTGCTGCACGCGCTCAACGCGTTCATCGCCGGCGGCCCGCTCGGCGTCGGGTTGGGCGCCAGCGTGCAAAAACACTATTACCTTCCGGAAGCCCACACGGATTTCATCTTCGCCATCATCGGCGAAGAGCTTGGGCTTGCGGCCACCCTGTCGGTTGTGGGCCTGTTTGCCGTCTTTTTCGTGTGCGGCCTGCGCATCAGCCTGCGGGCTCCGGACACGTTCGGACGCCTGCTGGCCTTCGGCATCACCCTGCTGATCACGCTGCAGGCAGCCATCAATATCGGGGTGGTAACCGGCTTGTTGCCGACCAAGGGGCTGCCGTTGCCGTTCATCAGCGCGGGCGGATCGAGCCTGGCCATGTCCATGCTGGCGGTGGGGGTGCTTTACAATATCGCCCTGCATGCCCGCCTGCCGCCTGCCGGGCCCGCGCGTTCGGCGATTGCCGATCGAGTGCGTGAAATCTGAGGCGGCGCGGCTGTAGACCCGTTCAGCGGGCGGGTGCCGGCAACGTGTCCACGTCCAGCGATTCCCGCAGGCGCACGAGGGCCTTGACCTTCGGCACATACATCTGTGTCTCGAGCGGCAGGGTATGGGCCAGCGCCTCGAAGGTGGGCGCAGGGGCGCGGGCCAGCAGGCGGCGCACGCGCGTTTCTCCAGCGTTGTATCCGGCGAGCGCCAGGGACCAGGATCCGAACTCGCCGTGGAGCACCCGCAGGTAGCGCGCCGCCGCGCGGGCGCTGCGCTCGGGGTCGCGCCGCTCGTCCGGCAAACGGGTCCGCAGTCCGAACCGCCTGGCCGTCGCCGGCATGAACTGGAACAGCCCCACGGCACCGGCGGGGCTACGGGCCTCCGGGTTCAGCGAGGATTCTGCTTCCGCGATCCACGCGAGCTGGGGCGGCAGGCCTTCCTGTTGAAAGACGCGTTTCACGCGCCTGACCAGTGTGGCTGAGCCCGGAGGCGGCGGACGTCCCGCGAGCCGGCGCTGCCAGCGGGTGGGATCGCGCACGGCGGCGTGACGCTGTCGGTCCAGCAGGGCAGGGGGCGCCTGGGCCGGTTTCGGACGGGCGGGCGCCATTGGCGGGTTGCGGCCAGGACCGGGTCCAGCCGGAGTCCTGGCCGGCACAGGCCCGGCTGGCCGGGCGCGGTCGGGCACCGGCTCGCCTGGCGGCTCGGGCAGGTCCAGGACGGCGCGGGCAGCCATCTCGAAATAATCCGCGCGTTGCCGCAGCCAGTCGGCCCACGGGCGGCCCGCCGGGTCAGCCTCCAGCGTGGCGACCGCAGCGCCGATGCACTCCTGGAACCAGGCCAGGTCATCCAGGGAATCTGCCTGCAGGAGGCCGTTGGCCTCGTCCCAGAAGTCACGCCACGCGCCTGCGTCTGGCGCGTATAGATCCCCGGACAGCCAGTCCGATACGGCATCTGCAACGTCGGAGAGATCAACGGTCTCCTCCCAGAAATCCGGTGGTGCGGATGTCTGGGCGGCGCAGGACAGGATGAGCCAGGTGCCGAGGCAGATGGCGGCGACTTTCCGCTTGTCAAAGGGGCCGCAACGTGCGTATGGTAAAAGAGAGTGCAGCGTGCAGCCGGTTTTCCAGGCCGCGCGTGCCGTGATCACACGGTTCATGCCGCCCACACTCCGGTAGCTCAGTTGGACAGAGCGGCGGATTCCTAATCCGCAGGTCGCGGGTTCAACTCCCGCCCGGGGTAGCGCCTGGCCGGGCATCAGGCCGGGTCATTCTGCAGGTATTGTTCCGCGGCTGCGGCGTTCGGGAAGATGGGCAGGAGGGCCGCGAAGCCGGACATCTCGAATACCTGCCGGATCTCGCCCTCGACGTTGCAGACCGCCAGGCGACCATTTTGCTCGCGCAGCCGTTTTGCCACGGCGAGCAGGCTGCACAAGCCGGCGCTGCTGATAAAGGTGAGGCCGGCGAGGTTCAGGATCATCCGGCACGCCCCGGCCTGCGGCTGGCCAGCCGTCACGCGCTCGAACTCCGGGACCGCGCCGGCCAGGAAGGATCCTTCGAGGATCAACTCTAGGGCATGCGGGCGGCGCGCGACGACAATGTTCATGTCACACCCTTGGCGGGCCCTCGGACGGGTCGGGTAAGGCCTCCTTGACCGACGGGAAAATGGACAGGATGGAGTCGAACCCGGAGGCGGCAAAGACATCCTTCACGGCGCCCGTGACGTTGCAGAAGCGCAGCACGCCTTTGAGTTCCCTGATCTTCTTGGCGGTCGTCAACAGGCTGCGCAGGCCGGCACTGCCGATGAAGTCGAGCGCCGCCAGGTCCACGACAAGCTGGCGTTCGCCGGCGGCCAGCGCCTCGGCGACCGCCTTTTCATACTGCATGGCTGCGATCAAGTCCATGCGGCCTTTCAGTTCGAGGAGCAAGGCCTGGGCGACATGGGCGCGAACGATCTGCATGACAGCGTCCTTTCTCCAGCGGGCTCCGGCCCGGCGGTGCGGTTTCGATGGCAGATACGCACTGTATAGCATCCCCCGCCCCGGACCGCAAGAGCGCGGGTTTGAGCGCGGGTTTGACGCCGATGGCGGCGCGTGCTATAGGGGCACGGAACGGTTGCTCAGAACGTGCGAGCGGACATGAGGAGGGCGCCATGCAGGTCCTGGAACGATGGTTTCGGCTGTCGGCACACGGGACGACCGTGCGGACGGAAGTCCTGGCCGGGGTGACCACGTTTTTGACCATGGCCTACATCATTGTCGTGCAGCCGGCCGTTCTGTCCGGCGCGCTGTCCGGGAGGGCGACCGGGATGGATTTCGGGGCCGTCATGGCGGCGACCTGCGTTTCGGCGGCGCTGGCGACGATCCTCATGGCGCTCTATGCGCGCTACCCCATTGCCCTGGCGCCGGGCATGGGCGAAAACTTTTTTTTCGTGTTTACCGTGCTGCCCGCGGCGGCGTCCGCCGGCTTTGCCGAACCCTGGCGCGTCGCCCTGGGCGTGGTGGCCATTTCCGGCGTGTTGTTTCTGCTGCTGTCGCTGGCCGGGATCCGCGAGATCGTCATTGATGCCGTCAGTCCCAGTTTGAAAAACGGGATAGCGGTCGGCAT
>CAZUYI010000145.1:0-6939 GCA_964624095.1 uncultured Verrucomicrobiota bacterium
CATGGACGCGTACGACCTGGCCGCGCCGGGCCGGGACCCGGCCGAGGCGTTTAGGCCCGTGGACCCGCGCACGCGGTTCCTGGTGGTGGCGCTCAGCTCCGACTGGCTCTTTCCGCCCGAGCAAACGCTCGCCGTGGCACGGGCGCTCGTGCGGGCCGGCAAGCGGGTCTCCGGCTGCCTGCTGGCGTCGCCCTACGGGCACGACGCATTTTTGATCGAAATCGAGCGCCTGGCCGACGTCCTGCGCGCGTTTCTCGAGGCGCCCGCCACGCCCGCGCCGGCCGCGCTCGCGCCCGCGTCCGCGCGGACGCGGCGCCGGCGGGCGCCGGCCCCGGGCGCGGTACTCGAAGCGGACCACCGCCGCATCGCCGAGCTGATCGCCCCGCGCGCCCGGGTCCTCGACCTCGGCTGCGGGGACGGCTCGCTGCTCTGCGAGCTGACCGCCCGCAAGGCCGTCCGCGGGCTGGGCATGGACATTGATCTCGACCGGGTGATCGAGGCGTTGCGCCAGGGCCTGGACGTGTTTCAGTGCGACCTCGATGCCGGCCTGAGCGCGATTCCGGATGGCGCCTATGACGTCGCCGTGCTCAGCCAGACGCTGCAGGTGGTGCGGAAGCCGAGGTTCGTGCTCGGCGAAATGCTGCGCGTGGCCCGTGAGGGGATCGTGAGCTTCCCCAACTTCGGCAACTGGCGGCACCGCCTGTATCTGGGGTTCCGGGGCCGCATGCCGCGCTCCGGCACACTGCCGTTCGAGTGGTACGACACCCCGAACATTCACCTGGCCACCCTCAAGGATTTCCGGGCGCTCTGCCGCCAGGAAGGCATCCGGATGCTGGATACCCTCTGCATCCCGCGCGGACCAGGCGACGCCGCCTGCCTGCGGCTCGGCTGGCGCAACCTCGGCGCCGACCGGCTGCTCGTCCGAATCGCGCGGGACCCGGGTGCCGGCCCACCCCCGCTAAGAAAGGATCCCCCATGAACGACTCCCGCTCCAAGCCTCCGAGTCTCACCGCCTGGATGGACCAGGCCTTGCCCGCGATCGTGGACACGCTGGCCAACAGCCTGTCGTGCCAGACGGGCGTCAACACCGAGCGCCGGTTCAATCTCGCCGGCCAGAAGGCCGTGCACGCGGTGGTGGACGAGTTCCTCGGCATCCTGTTCCCCGGCTGCCACGGGCAGACGCCGCTGCCCGAAAAGCACATGGAGACCCTCTATAACGTGCAAATCCGGTCCGCGGCGGCGCGGCTGGCGGAACAGGTCGAGCAGGCGTTCCGCTACCAGTGCGACGTGGAGCAGTGCAAGGACTGCGGGGACTGCCGGCTCAAGGCGGAGACGGCGGTCCGGGCTCTCATCGAGGCGCTCCCGGACATCCGCGCGTTGCTCCAGCGGGATATCCAGGCTGCGTACGACGGCGATCCCGCCGCGCGCTCGCTGATGGAAATCGTGATGAGCTATCCCGGCCTGCAGGCCATCGCCGTGCACCGGGTGGCCCACGTGCTCTACCGCCAGGGCGTGCCGCTCATCCCGCGGGTCATGTCGGAACTGGCCCACTCGCGCACGGGCATTGATATCCACCCGGGCGCCGCGATTGGCGGCGGGTTCTTCATTGACCACGGCACGGGCGTCGTCATCGGCGAAACCTGCGTCATCGGCGAGCAGGTCAAGCTTTACCAAGGCGTCACGCTGGGCGCCCTGAGCTTCCCCAAGGACGAACATGGGAACCCGATCAAGGGAGTCAAGCGCCACCCGGAAGTCCGCAATCGCGCCACGATTTATGCCGGCGCCACCATCCTCGGCGGCGACACGGTGGTGGGCGAAGGCGCGGTGATCGGCGGCAATGTCTGGCTCACCCATTCCGTGCCGGCCGGCGCCATGGTGCTGAACCAGCAGCCCAAGCCGCAGATCAAGGTCGGCCGCTGACCGATGCCGGGCGGCGCGCGTTCCCGATGACGCCGGTCACGCGTAAAAACACCTTGCCAAGCGGCTGTAACCTGTTAGAATTGAAACACGTAGACGGGGTATTGTCATTCCGCTGCGGGAAGGAGGAAGCCATGCATCGGCTCCGTTGGATGGGAATGCTCGCCGTGCTCGGCGCGGGCCTGCGCGCCGAGGCGGCCCTCGTGCTCCAGAACATCCGGTTTGACGATCCGCAGGCCGGCCCGGTCACGCTCCGGGCCGACGTCTCCGGCGCGGGCGCGGGCGGCGCCATGGTAATCTGGAATGCCGCGCTCGACAGCGGCCTGCTGAAGCTCTACCGGGAACCCGACAATCTGCCGCCGGGCGCGACCTCGTGGGCGTCCGACTGGAATCCCTATTTCCGCGGCCGGTACGACTTCCGGATCACCGCGATGGATTTGCCGCCCAGCGCCCCGCCGGCGGCCTATACGCCGTCCCACACGGTCGGCACGGCCCGCGCGGTGTCCGGAACGCTGACGGCCATCCAGTATCAGACTGCTGTACCCGGCGGCGCCTGGGCTCCGCTCGACACGGCCAAGGTCGCGCTGCACTGCATCGGCTACAACGCGGGGGACGCCGTGGCCTCGGTGGGCTGCAACCTGCTCAACGCGGATTTCGAGCCGGCCCCGGGCATGACCGAGGAGCAGATTGACGTCGGCTACACCGACATGGGCCGCCATTACCGCGCCGGGACGCCGTTCCGGTTCGATGTGCATCTGCACGCCCGGCCGGACTCGATCATGGGCATGGGCGGGTTGACGCGCTTCGTCTGGACGCCGGACGATCCCGGCGTGCCCGAAGGGCCCGGCGCCCTGGAAGTCACCGTGGTGAGCGCCAGCCCGTGGCGGCGCGGGTACGACGCCCCGCTTGCCTCGCATGCCGGCTTCGCGCCGACCTTCTTCGAGGAGGCCGAGGACGCCGCGGACTACGGCGGCACGCTGCTGTGCACCACGGCGCATTACATGGACGTCAGCCCGTCGCTGTCCGAGGACGAAACCAACCGCATCGGCCTGGTGGTCAGCGGGCAGCCGGGCACGACCAATTACCTGCAGGCCTTCCTGCCGGACCGCATGCTGCGGTCCTGGGGCGTCACCAACCTCGAGGATCCGGACGCCGTGGCCGGACAACTGGACTACTTCGTGGACGGCGTGCAGCAGGATCCGGCCGCGGCCGCGCCGGTGGTCACCCGCCTGGCAGCCGATTCGACGGTCTATGAGTTCGACTGGGATGGCGACGGAACACGGGACACCGGGTACCTCGTGCGGTTCACGTTTGTGTTCCCCGCGGAGCCCGGCGCGGACGTCCCGCTCGGAGGCGCGGCCGGCGTGGCCGCCGAAATCGGGCGCCGGTCCGGAACCCCGCCGCTCGGCCCGCTCATCCTGGCCAACGGCCGGCCGGGCCGGCTCGATGTCGCGTCCGGAACGCCGGTGACCGTGGCGGTCTCCATGAACCCGGGCCCCTACGCCGGGACGCCGGTGGACTGGTGGCTCGTGGCCTGCGCGACGCCGGCCAACAGTCCGCCCGCCTGGTACTACATGGACGGCGCGGGCGCCGTGGCGCCGTTTGACCCCGCCGCGCCGGAAACCTGCCGGCCGATCTACCAGGGCGCGCTCGTGTCGCTGGCGACGCGGCCCCTGTTCACGATCGCCCCGGCGCCCGGCCAGTACCAGTTCTGGTTCGCCGTGGATTACCCGATGGACGGGACACTGAACCTGGCCGGCCCGATCCGGATGAGCACCGTCACGGTGCGCGTGGTACCTGCCGGCGGCGCGGCGAAACCCGGGCCATAGCCCGGATGGATCTCCGCGTGGTCCGCTCTCGTCGCCCGAACGCAGAAGAGACGGGTGACGATAGCGCGCGACGAGAACGGCGGACGAGGGGGCCCGTACTGGAACCGGGGTGACCTCACCCCGGCGGCGAACAGTCGACGCACAGTGACAATCGGGGCCGGGATCGGGATCGAATCCCTTCTTCCCTTGGCGTCGCTGGGTTGTGGCGTGTGACCTCACACGGCCGCTCCCTGCCCGACACGCCGCGACGAATTCGCCCCGCCCGCCTGGCGCCAGCCCACAGCAGGAGCGAACGAAACAACCGCGGGACATCGTGGTCCGCTCTCGTCGCCCGTTATCGTCCGCCGGAAGTAAAAGAAAGACGGTGGACGAGAGAGCGCAAGGCGTCGTTCCTCCGTTCGCAGCGCAGCGGTTCGCGTACACGTACGCGAAAACGAGATCGTTGGTAGGAAGGCGCGGCCGGAATCACGCCAACCCGGCCACCCGCAGAAACCCGCGGATCGCGGGGATCGAGTGGATCGCGCGGCGGCAGTCGGGTCCCTCGTTGTGCCAGACGGTCAGCGGCGAGGGTCCGTCGGTCTGCCCGGTGAGTTCGACGGCCAGGGCGCCGTCCTCGAGCGAAGCGCGGACGAGCCGGCTGTGGAAGAGGCGCCGGGCCATGACGGCCGCCTCTTCGCGCCCGGCAAACCGGACCTCGCGGCCCCGGAAATGGCGCGCCACGGCGGCGACGAGCCGGCGCCAGTCGTCCGGCGGCACGCAGGCCACCCGCTGTTCGTGCGCCATGAGCAGGCCCCACGCCATGGCGTCGAGCGCCCATTCCATGTTGCGGATGCAGCGGGCGGCGGCGCGCTCGATATCGAGCCGGGCGGCCTCGCCGAGAAACGGCGTGTGGCCCCAGAGGATATCGGTTTCCATGCCCGCCGCCGCCTGGGGCGGCGTGCCCACGCCGGCGCAGAACAGGCCGGTGCGGTCAGGGCTGTCGTCTATCACCAGCGGGTGGCGCCCGGCGTCGTTACGCAGGGCAAACGGGCGCGGGCGCCAGGCGGGCTGGTTGCCGAAGAGCTGGCCGGTGACGCCGTTGTTGACGAGAATATCCGCGCCCCGCTCCAAGAAGCGGGGCACGGCGCGGCAGGCCACTTCCGCGAAGTGCGCGTTGAGGACCCGGCTGTGGCGCAGCCCGTACCGGGAAAAGGCCTGGTCCAGGCGCGCGAAGCCGCGCGCGAGCGCGGCGTCGTCGAATTCCGCGCCGGTCCAGTGGTCCATCGTGAGGGCGTCGTACGCGCCGGCCTTGAACCACGGCTTGTGGTCCATGGGCTGGCAGGGCTCCCAGCCGGGATCGTGCTGCAGCAAGTCGTCCCGGAAGGCGTGCAGGCTGAAATCCGCCTCCGCGGCCTTGTGCAGCGCGGCGGCTGCGCGCCAGTCGGCCGGGCCGAGCTCGTCGAGAAACAACCCGAGATTCGGGCGCATGCCCAGCTCGGCCAGCGGGTGCACGTAGCCGAAGGCGTCGTAGGAGCCGGTGCAATCGTCGAACCGCGCGGTCAGCAGCGGCGGCAGGCCGCGCATGGCGAACGGCTTGCGCGCGGCCCAGACCAGCGCGCGCCACAGGAGGCCCGTCGCCCCGCGGCCGTGCCCGAGGACCGATTCGTCGAACAGGCCGGCCCCGCACCCGAAGCTCACCACCCGGCCCCGACCCGCCGCGCGCGTCCAGACGGCCGGGCGTCCGTCCGGCGTCAGCAGGACCGGCGCGGCGCCGGCGCCGCCCGGCGTCACCGTGACGGGGTTTTGGAGCGCCAGCCGCTCGCCCGGTTCGTGGGGCAGGACCAGGAACGGGGCGGCGCGGTCGGCGACGATCAACCGCTCGGCGCGTACGGGTTCCGCGGCCTGCTCGTCGAGTTCGCGCAGCGGCGCGGGCCAGCCGGCCCGGTCCCGGTCGAAGGACACCAGGCCGGCCCCGGCCCGCACGGACTCGGCGAGACGCCGGGCCATGAGCGCCGGCATGCGGCCGGCCCCGTCGTGCGCCAGGACATAGAGCGCCCGGTCGCCGACGTAGCGGTCCGCCACGCCGCGGGCGCCGGGCGGCGCCATCGGGTCGCGCGGCGCCGCCGGATCGAAGTCGCTGGCCGACTCGGGCGCGCCCAGCTCGTAGATGGACCAGGGCATGCCGAAATGATCGAGCGCGGCGCACACCGCGGACCCGGCGAGACGCCGGTCCGCCGCGCGCCGGCTGTCCAGCACTACCAGCACGGTCTGATTCATGGGGAGACACTATGCCCTGCCGGGGCGCGGCGGGGCAAGCCGATTCGCGCGCGGCGCTCAGCCGGGCTTCGGCTTGTCGGCGCCCGGGTAGAGCCGACGCGCGCAGCGGGGACAGATGCTGTGGGTGAAGACCGCGGAGGTGTGCTGCTGGAGATAGGTCTCGACCTGCTGCCAGTAGCCCTTATCGTCGCGGATCTGCTTGCAGGCCGCGCAGATCGGGAGCAGGCCGGTCAGCGTCTTGACCTTGGCCAGCGCGTCGCGCAACTGCTCGATCAGCCGGTCCTTTTCGAGCAGGGACTGCTTGCGCTCGATCGAGTAGCGGATCGAGCGGGCCAGCATGGTGTAGTTCACCAGGTTCTTCACGAGGTAGTCCTGGGCGCCCTCGTGCACCATGCGGATGGCCAGGTCCTTGTCGTCCACGCCGGTCAGCACGATGACCGGCGTGCCCGGCGCCTGGGCCTGGATGCGGGTGAAGGTCTCGAAGCCGCTGCTGTCCGGCAGGGTAAGGTCCAGTAGGACCACGTCAATCCCGCCGGCCGCCAGGGCCTCGAGCCCGCGTTCGAGCGACTCCACGCGGCGCAGCTCGAGGGCCGATTCCGGCTCCTCGCGCAGGATCTCCAGGATAAGCTGGGCATCGGCCGGATCGTCCTCGATCAGCAGCACGGCGCTTGTGGTCCGGGTCATGACGCCTCGCCTCCTTTCGTGTCCGATGCCCGCAGGGCCGGCACTTCCACGACCATGAGAAACAGCCCGAGCTGCTTCAGGACATGCGTGAACTTGCGATAGTCGAGCGGCTTGACCAGGTAACAGTTGCAGCCCTGCTCGTAGCAGCTCTGGATTTCGGCCGGATCGTCGGTGGTGGTCAACACGATGACGGGCATCGTGTGCCAGCGTGCGTCGCTTTTCAGGCGCCGCAGCACGTCGAGCCCGTCGCAGC
>CAZUYI010000146.1:0-6931 GCA_964624095.1 uncultured Verrucomicrobiota bacterium
CCCGCGCCAGGGCCCGGAACGGGCGCGCATCGGAAAAGTAAAGCTGGTTGTCGTCCGGCGAGTTCAGGAGCAGGCGCCCGTCGTAGGTTGGCTGGCCGTGCCGGTACTGGTGATTGAGCGAGAACCCGCGCTGAATGGCGGCCAGATTCTTCGACATTCTGGAGGCCCACGAGATCGGCACGCGGTTGGTGATGGCCTGCGTCGCTCCGGGAAAGTCGGCGGTATCCCAGCCCGGCACGCACTCTGGCACGTAGCGCCACTCGGGGGTGGTGGAGAGCGATACCCGCTCGCCCGACTCCATCACGACGGACGCCAGGAGCAGGGGGGCAGCATCACCCGGATAGGCGGGCCGGACGGCGATGATATTCCGGCCGGGCTTGAGATACGGCTTCAGATCCACGTCCTGAAATTGCGCGCCGCGCTCATAGTGCGGGTCCGGACGGAAGATCAGGACGCTGTTGTTGGGCACGTCCACGCCATTCACCGTGACCAGGCTCTTGCACTGGATGCTGGCGACCGCGCGCCACACCGGGCCGGGCGGCAGCTCGAGCTCGTGGCGGAACCCGCCGCCGCGGACCCGGTGGGACACTGTAACCCGATGGAGCGTGAGGTCGGCGCCCGCCGGACCCCGGAACTCCACCTCGAGCCCGTCGAATGGAATCCGCGCGACCCGCCTGAAAAATTCGCCGGTGTTTTCGATCCGGACAACGTGCCGGCCGCTCCCTTTGACCGTGCGCCGGCAGAACGCGTACACGCGGCGGTCGGCGTCGGCCCCGGCCTGGGCAACGGCCCGGGCCAGGTCCATCCGGTTCCCGCCATACCACGGGACCAGCGTCACCACGATCTCGCCCTCGGCCGATTGCACCAATTCGAGTTCGACATCGAACCGCTCGCCAAAATTGGGGCGCAGGTCCCGCGGCAGCTTGTTCCCACAGTTCCACGCGCCGACCGTCGCGGGGCCGCTGCCCAGCGTGATGACCAGCGCGCCCTCCTCGAAGCGGCTCCCGGCCGGCAGCAGGGTCAGCGTCTCGTGATGGTCCGCCGTAAGGTCCTTGATCTCGGCGAGGTTCTCCGATGATTCCGGGCACACCAGTCCCCAGGCCGGTTCGAACAAGGAGGCCGTCGTGGTCTCGTCCAGTTCCTTCTGAACCTGTTCCGGCGTGAGCGCGCCGGACGCGGCCGACGCCATCGCCATGACCCACACGAGCGCGGCTTGCAGGGATCTGTGCATGGTCCTGTTCCTCCGGGTGACAGAGCGGTTCCGGCTTGATCCGTTCATGAGACCGCGACATCGCCTCCCTTCGCACGAGGCCTTCGCTTGCGAGGGCGCCTGTTGGCCGCCGGGCCCTGCAGGCAACCTTGATGCGGAGCCCGGGGTGTTGCCGCCACACGAAGCATACTCTATTCCGCCTCCCGCCGGAAGGCAACCGCATACATGTTTCACGGGGCCGGCTCGGCGGAAGCTTTTAGCCGGCAGCGCAGGGCCTCGGCCAGCGGGTCGGCGCCGAGCGGCTCGAGACGGTCGAGCGCCCAGGCAAGCGTGTCGGGCCGCGTGGCGGGCGCGACGTATGGCCCCTTCATGCGCATGAGCGCGAGCAGGCTGGCCGCGAGACCCTCGACGCGCAGGGCCTCGCACGCGAGCGCGGGATCCCCGGCCAGGACGCCGGCGCGGCGGGCGAAAGACCAGCACTGCTGGAGCGGCAGCCGCGTGGACAATTGCCCGTCTTCGCGCCCCTCGAGCGGACGTCCGTTCCGCAACGCGTCGCACCACTCCCGGAACACGGGATTGGACCGGGCGCGCTCGAGCCAGGCGGCCGCGCGGCGCCCGTCTTCCGGCATTGCGTCCGAGCGCGGCAAAACGCCGCTCAGCGCCTCCGCCAACGTCTCGCCGAACACGCGGTTGCCTTCCACGGTCAGGTGGATGCCGTCCGGCCGGATCAGCCGCTCCATGGCCGACGGGTCCCGGGCCAATCGCTCATGGAACGCGGCATGGCGGTCGTGAAGGGCGAACGCCGCGCGGCCGGCCAGCTCGCGGATGAACGAGTGGGCATAGGCATTCACCCGCGCGTCCGGGCCGCCGGCGGCGATCACCTCCGGGCGCGTGCGCGAGGCGTGGCGCGCCGGATCCACGCCGGGAATGGTTTCGAGCACGATGGCCGCGCGGGTCTGCGCCCGGATCCGGTCCACGAGCGCGGTATAGTTTTGGATGAAGGAGTCGCGGGGTACCCGGCCGGAATCGTTGCCGCCGAAATTGAGCACCACTGCATGCGGCTCGTAGGCGATGGCGTCCCGCTCCACCCGTTCCAGGCCCTGCTCCGCCGTGTTGCCGCCGTTGCCGCAGGAGGCTACGTCCACCACCCACCCGGCGCCCAGCCGGCGCTGCAGTCCGGCTTCCGCGAAATCGGCGTAGCGCTGCCCGTACGGCGCGCGAGCGGACCAGGTGATCGAATCGCCGAGCAGCACGACTTCAAGAAAGGACTTCGGCATGGCACACTTCCTCGTCGTCCGGCCGGCGCGGTCGTTCTGAATGCATTGTGAATGCCCGTTCGTTTACTCCCGGAGTATGCCACTCAGGTAGTCAGGAGTCAGAATTCAGGAGTCAGTATGAGATCTTTTGGCAATGACTACTGACTTTTGAATTCTGTCTCCTGAGCCGATACCTCCCGCACGTGAAACACCCCGTACCCGTACGCGTTCGTCACGGAGACCGTGAGTTCGCCCAGCGGCCCCACCGCTTGTTCGTGGAGGGTGAGCGACGGGGTCTTTTCGATCACCGTGACGGGCCGCCCGGCCCAGGCCGCCGGCAGCCGGATGACGTCCCGCTCGACGGCGCGGTGATAGTCCGCGTAAACGATCTGGGCATCGCCCTCCGGATGCCAATACACGCAGGTGGGGGCCTCCCCGCCGGGGGGCTTGAAATACTGCCGGTACGCCACGCAGCGCAGTTCGGTGCCCGCCCGGAGAACCGGCGCCATCTTCTGATTGATGGCCACCGGATACGACTTGCGGTTGGGATAAAAGCTGATCGCGGTATCGGAATTGGTGGCCCGCTGCTCCGGCCGCGTGAGTCCCTCGACCAGCGAATAACCCAGCGCGTAGCCGATTTCCCGGACGACCGTTCCCTCTTGCCGGCGGCCGAGGAACTCGATGAACCGGTCGGGCAGATTGCCCGGATCCTCGACGGCGCCGCTCCGCACGTTGAAATAGACGACATAGGGGCACCCGGTCGAGACGTCGAGCGGCGCCCGGAAATCGTACTCGATACCCTCGTCCTCGACCGGCCGGGTTTTCGGGATGTAATATTCGTGGACATCAAACCCGTTCGTGACCAGCCGTGCGGATTGGATGAACCCCATGTAGCGCAGGTGGAAGTCCTGGAGCGCCTTCGCCGTGTGCTCGACGACCATGGCGCCGCGTGGAAAGAACCGGTACACGATGCGGTTGGAGATCACCGCATCCAGGCGGGCGGCGGCGAAGTCCGGCTCGATCCCCGGCCGGCCTTGAATGTCCTTCAACACCGCGCCCGGGTTGATGATCTCGTACTCGTCCACGACGTCCAGAAAGGCACACTCGGTCTCGGCGCCGTCCGGTACGGGCGTCCGGCCGTCCGCCAGGAAGGCGTGGTTCACGACCCGGCAGGCCGGGTGCAACTGGGTGGACCGGACATTGGTAAAGGCGAGCGCTGCCCCGCCGGCTTCGTTCGTCAAGCGGGTACCGGCCATGGCGGTCGTGAACCGCCAGACGGCTTGGGTGCCCGTGTTGTCGGAGAGGAACCAGAGCGTGTCGGGATCCACGACGCGGATGAGGGTGAACCGGGTGCCGGCCGGGTCCCGCCAGGCGCCGCCGATATCGGCGACCGCAAGGCCGTGACGGGGGCTGGCGACGCGGCATACGCTCGGGCACCCGTGGTTCCCTCCGATGAAGCCATCGTTGATCAGCCAGGGCGCAACGTCGTCGCCGCAGTTGTGAAACGAAGCGCCCGCGCCCTGCAACGCGGTCCCGCGGGCGGAGACGGCGGCCAGGTCCTGCGTCGGCGCCATCCGCCAGACGTTGAAGATGAGCGCGTTGTTTCCGCCCTTTCGCAGCCAGGTGACCAGGTCATAGGCCGGGTCGAACGGCGTGCGGACCAGCACGGAATCCTCCCTCTTCAGGACGCGTAACGCGCCGCCCGCCGGCGGAGCGGGCGCCGGCCCTGACGCGAGTGCGGTCGAGGCCATGGCGGCGAGCACGGCGGAGCGGACAAGGAACGTGCGGGTCACGGTTCGCCTCCACTGCCAGCGGGTGGCGCATAGGCGGCTTCCACCCGGAACGCTTCCGGGCCAGGCCGCAGGATGACAAGGTCTCGGGCCGGCTCGACATCCTCCCACACCGCTCCGTTCACGGTCACCCGCTCGAGCGGGAGCCCGTCGGGATGCCGCAGGCGCAGGTGCAGCGCGCTCCACGGGGTTCGGCCCGGCGGCCGGATCAGCGCCCGGATGCGGCCCCGAGAGGCATCCGACACGACTTCGCAGGACAGCGGGCCGAAGTGAGTGGGCATGGGTCCGAACGCGATACGCTGTCCGTCCCGGAACCACGCGCGCGGCGCCCCGGCCAGAACCCGCAGGGCCCCGGAACCCTCACCCCGCCCGTCCAGCTCCTCGGTGACGAGCAGGTGGCGGAGGTACTGGAGCGCCACGGCGGCGGCGCAGGGCAGCGGGTCGCTGCCGCCGGGCATGGCGGACCGGGCATGCAGGTCGCTGGCGTAGATGACATTCGTCTCGCGGCCGGCGAAGGTCGCCCGCTCCAGGTTGAACGCCAGGTAGCCGTAAAACGCCAGCAGGAACTCGGGAACACGGTCCTGGCGCAGCTTGTTCAGCGCATAGCCCAGGCCGTAGAGGCCGTCGAGTCCGCCGGCGCCCGCGTCGCGCCGGAATCGCGGCATGAAGCAGAACAGGCTGTGGGTCTGCTCGAGAAAATCCGCCAGGCGCCGGACGTGGCGCCCGCCGGGATCCGGCAGCAAGTTGATCCACGAGCACGCGAAACAGGTGTAATAGTCGGGATGCCCCCCCTCGGGAGACGGCCCGTCGGCGTACAGATGGCACGGCAGGCAGGGCGGCGTGTGGTTCGGCAGGAACGCGCCGTCCAACGCGCGCTCGATGCACGCCTCGTAGTCTGCCGCCTCCTCCCGGTAGCGCCGCGCCGCGGCCGGGTCCCCGAGCTCTTCGAGCAGCCACGCGGTGTCTCGCAGGCCCCGGCAGCAGGCCAGGTTCGGGAAGAACGGATAACACTTGAACCCGGAGATGTCCCCGCCGTAGGACCACTTCGGGAGCAGGCCCCAGTGCAGCGGCTTGCGGCCGTCTTCCAGCGTCATGGTTTGGCGCCGGCTCTCGATGGTCCAGTCCGCGCACTCGCGCAGCAGCGGGAGGTGCGCCTCGGCCCACGCCCGGTCGCGGGTCAGCCGGTAGACCTCGATGGCATACGACGGCACCAGTCCGTTGCGGTACTGGTGGTGGCGGTTGGGCGGGTCCTTGGCGACAAACCGGGGCGTCAGGTAGGTGGCCGCCATGTAGCGCTGGGCGTCCGCCCCGAATCCCGCGTACGCCACGGCCAGCATGGCGAAGCCTTCCTCCACCCCGTACAGGTTGCCCGCGTAGCCCGAGGGCTCGGCTCCGTAAGGCATGATGTCGCCGTCGGCATTGATGAAGAGCTGAGCCAGCACGGCCTTGTACAGGTCGTTCAGGCGCGGCTCGGGCACCGTGAGCGGCGCGGCCGCCGCCAGCACTTCGTCCCAATACGTGTTGAACGTCTCGAGCGCGGCATCGAAGCCGGCCGTGCGGTAGAACGCGGCCTCGGCCAGCGGCGTCTCGCCATGCGGCTGCACAAACGTCGCAAGGCCCGACTCGCCGGGCGCCAGGTCCAGCTCGATCCGCAACCCGTCCGGCCGCCCGGCGGCTGACACCGGCCCGGCCGACGCCAGCGCCAGCCAGTCGCCATCCGCCAGGCAGCCGTTCTCCGCGCGCAGGATCCCGCTTTTGGACGACATCCGCGCCTCGACCGGCACGCGCTGCCGCGCGGCCGAGAGGTTCGTCACCTCCACCCGCACAAAGAGCGCCGGGCGCGCGCGGCCGGGGCCGGCAAAGGACATGAATGCCGCCTGGCGCACGCCCAGGTCGCCCATCCGCCCGGACACCACCGTGCCGGGCCGCCACCCGTCCAGCAGCGTGCGCGTCACTGTGTCCCGGTAGCGGTCCAGGGATTCCTGCCGCTCCCCGATGACAACCCGCAGCGTATAGTGCCGGAACCCGTTCGTGTGCGACTTCTTGTAGTCGGCGTTGTAGGGCGACAGGGGCGCGCGCGGATCGAATTTCGGCGAGAGAATCGTTCCATCCCAGCCCACGCCGACCTCGCGCGGATGCTCCTTGAACCCCAGCAGCGCACGCGCCGGCGTCATGGACAGCGCGCCGGCCGCCAGCGTCTCGAACGACGGCTCACGACCCGAGGCCAGCAGGTCCGCTTCCAGCCGGCCGTCAATCAGGCGCGCGGGCCACTCGCGGATGTCGGCGGGCTCGTAGCGGTACACCTCCAGCTCGGCGGGCGCGGGCATCCCCTCCGGGACCCGCACGCGCAGCGCGCGCGTGGCAAGCGGCTCGAACGCCCAGCGCCGGCCGCGGGCGTCCGGATCCTGCGTTTCGCGCAGGCCCTCCGTCACCGGCGCCCAGCGCGTGCCGTCATGCTGCTCGATGGCCAATCCCGGCGCCGCGCCGGGCGGCTCGGCCCAGCGGAGCGCCAGGCCGTCGGCCATGTGCTGGATCGGCCACTCGATGCCGATGGCGTCAAAGGGCAGGATGTGCCAGGCTTGGGCGGGGTTCATCGCCGTGCCGCCGTTGACGAAATGAATCTTGCCGTGGCGGTGGAGGAACCCGCCCATCCACCGGCCGAACTCATACTTGTC
>CAZUYI010000147.1:0-3404 GCA_964624095.1 uncultured Verrucomicrobiota bacterium
AGACGTAAACGGGAACGCGGATGGAACCAACCCGGGAGGCGAGGCGATGAACCAGCGTGTGAGTGGCTGGCGAAGGGTTTGGCTCGGTGCGTTGTGCCTGGCCGGTTGGGCCGGCCTGGCGCCCGCGCAGGCCGGCACCGGCAAGGCCCCGGCCTGGCCGACGGACTGGGTGGTCTTCGGGCCCGTGGCGGCGGAGCCGGGCGTCGAGTCCGGCCGCGCGCCGAGCCGCACGGCGCTGCTGCCCGGCACGGCGCTGAAGACCATCCCGGCAACACTCGAGATCGGCGGCGCGCGGTTCGAGGCGCGCCCGGTGAGCCTCGACGCCGACAACCGGATTGACCTCGACGCGTTGCTCGGCGGGGCGGGGCGCGGCCGGACGGCATACCTGCTGGCCCCACTGCGCGCCGAACAGGACACGACGCTCCGGCTGAGCGCGGGGGCCGATTGGTGGATGCAGTGGTGGCTGGACGGCGAACCGGTCTTCGATACCCTGGCGACGGGGAACCGGGCGACGCCGATTGCCGCCGATAACCACGTTCTGGACGTGCCGCTGCGCGCGGGGGAGCACGTGCTGGCTGTGGCGGTGATTGGCGGGAGCGGCGGATTCAGCCTGGCCGCCGGCGACCCGGCGTGGCGGGCGCAGGCTCGGGCGGAGGATATCGCCGCCGCGGCGCGGGAACTGGGGGTGACCTGGCCACGGGAGTGGCGGGTATTCGGGCCGGTCCGCAACAGGAGCGTGGGCGGAGTGGCCTACGGCTTGCCGCTCAAGCAGGACCTCCTGCCCGGCGCCTCGCTGCGCACCCTGGCGCCGGCACTCGACATTGACGGGCAGACCGTCCAGGGCCGCCTTGTGGGCTTCGAGGACGGCGAGATGGATTTCGCGCGGATTTTCCGCACGGGCAACTATTCGCAGGGCGCCTACCTGCTGGCCGAGGTGACGGCGGCGTCCGACACCGTCGTCCAGGTGGGTGCGGGGGCCGACTGGTGGATGCAGTGGTGGCTCGATGGCGAGCCGGTGTTCGACACGCTCGGCAACGGGCATGCCGGCAACCTGGCCACGCCGATCGGTTCCCGGGACCATGTCTTTCCACTCCGCCTCGCGAAAGGCCGGCACGTGCTGGCCGCGGCGGTGTTCGGCTACCGCCAGTTCAAGCTGGCCGTCGCCGGGCCGGCCGAGTTGCGGGCCCGGCCGGAGGCGTTCCGCGAAGCCCTGGACCGGGGACGCCGGAAATATAGGCCGCCGCACGGGAGCATAGCGGCGGATTACGCCTCGGCCCGCGCGGATTTCCGGAAGGCACTCGGGCTGGCCGGCACGGACGAGGAGCGAGCCGAGGCGCTGCTGGCGCTGGCGGAGAACGCGCGGCTGGACGTCTGGGGCATCGGCGCGACGGACGCGCCCGCGATCCGCGCGGACTGCGAGGCCGTGCTCGCGCTGCCCGTCGCGCGGCCGGAGCAGAAGGCGGACGCGGCGCTGGGCCAGGGCGCGGCCTGGCTGATGGAGGGCAAGCACGCGGAGGCGCGGGCGGCCTTTGACCGCGCCCTGTCATTCTCGGACACGCCCGACGTGGCCCGCCAGGCAGGCATGGCCCGGGCGCGCGCGTGCATCCAGGAAAAGGATTTCGAAGGCGCGTGCCGGGAGTTGGCGGCGCTCACCAACCGGCCGGGATTCCTGACCCTGCCGGGCTTCGACGCGCGGCTGCACCTGGCGGCCCTCGACATCACCCCGCGCATCCGGCCGGACCGGCCGCGCCTGTTCTTCAACGCGGAATCGTGGCCGGCCGTCAAGGCCCGGGTGCTGGCCGACGCCGGCGGCTGGGCGACACTCCGGGAGCTGGTTGGGGCCTTGCCGGCGGACCCGGAGGTTCGGGACTGGGGTCTCGAACTCATGCAGGCGGCGCTGGTGTACCGGGTGCAGCCCGAGCCGGCTCTGCTCCGCACGATCGGCGCCCTGCTCCGGGCCACGATCGCCGAGTACCTCACGCTGAGAGCGTTCAACGCCCACATGGAGTCGCGGGTGGGCTGCGCGGCGGCCCTGGACTGGATGTGGAATGACCTGCCGGCCCCCGAGCGCGAGGCCCTGGCGCGGGACCTGCTCCGCTACGCCTACGGATGGCACGTGCAGGACATGCAGTTGGGGCTCGGCGGGCACGTGGTCAAGGACCCATACTATTACTACGACAACATGCACTGGTACGTCGGGCTGGCGACGCTGCACCCGGGCCTCGAGCCGGCGGAGTTCGCGCGGGCCGTGACCGAACTGGGCCGCGGCTACGAAGGCAACGTGGTGGCCAGCTTCGGCAGACGCATCGGGATCATGAAGGACCGCGGCATGGTCACCCGCGTGGATTACGCCTTCAACGACCTGCCGACCCCCTCCTGGACGTTCCTGCATGCCTGGCGCGCGGCCGTCGGACCGATCCCCGCCGAGTGGGTCTTTGCCAGCGGCATCGCGCCCAGTTGCGTGTTGCGGTCCGTGCTGGGGTTCCATCAGGGCCGGTACCGCGACTTCGGCTACGGCAATGCCTGGCGGCGCCAGGGCGGCTGGCAACTCGGCCACTTTCTCTATTACAACCTGGGCCAGTTCGTGTCGTTCTTCGCCGCGCACGAGCCGGAGGAAGCGGCCATCGCCGATTGGCTCCGGGCACGCATGCAGGCGGCCGGCGCGAAGGGCACGGGCCATTACCCGATGGATCCCTACCTGACGGACCTGCGCGCGGCGCCCGAGTCCCGGCTGCCCGGCGGGCTTCCGCTCGCCCGCCATTATCCCGTCAACGGGCTGATCCTGATGTCGTCGGGCTTTGACGTGGCCGACTCGACCTACCTGCTCTTCGCCTGCGGCGGGGGCGATCCGCGGGCCGGCAGCCTGGGCGAGCATCTCGATGCCGGCCAGTTCACGATTTTCAAGAAAGGCTACCTGGCCCTCGACAGCGGGACCCGCGCCCTGGGCCAGTCGGGCGCTCCCGGCGGCGAGGAGTACGACCGGCAAAGCGTGGCGCACAACACGCTCCTGATCCGCATGCCGGACGAGGTGTTTTACAGCCCGTACGGCGCCCGGCTCGAGGCCAATAGCGGCGGCCAGTGCCATCTGCCCGCCGCCGCCCGGGTGCTGGCCTTCGAGACCGGCCCGCTCTTCGCCTATGCCGCCGCGGACCTGACGGGAACCTACCACAGCAATAAGTGCGGCCAGGTCGTGCGCCAGCTCCTGTTCCTGCCGCCTGGCCATGTCGTGGTGTTCGACCGGGTCCAGGCCGCGAAGGCCGAGTATCCCAAGACCTGGCTGCTCCACACAGCCAACGAGCCGGCCGTCGCCGGGAACGAGTTCCGGGCCGACCAGGAGCAGGGCCGGCTCTTCTGCCGGACCCTGCTCCCGTCGGATGCCGTGCTCGAGACGCTCGGCGGGCCGG
>CAZUYI010000147.1:3414-6868 GCA_964624095.1 uncultured Verrucomicrobiota bacterium
CGATAACCTCCTTTAGCCATGTCCTACGAAAACAGTCTTCTGAAACGTCTCCCCATCGCCGCCGTGTGGCGAGCCTTGGAAGAGCAGACCACCTAAACCTCGAAACCGCTTCGACCATGCGCATCTTCACAACAGACCACCTGCAATTCGGCGACCTGCTGCAAAACCAGGCCGGAACTGGCCGATACCGGCGCACTCGCCCTATGCCCGGAACATCGGCATGACGAACGACGCCGACGTGCCGGAGAACGTCGGCCGCTGGCGGGTCGAGGTCAAGCCGGGCGCTCCGCGGACGCACGACCTGTTCCTGCACGTGATCGAGGTGGGCGACCAGGCGGCGCTGACGGGCATGACCCCCTCGACCGTGATCGAGGACGAACGCAGCGCGGGCGTCGAGTTTCGAGCCGGAGCACGGACGGTGCGGGTGGTCTTCCACAAGGCCGGCGACCCGGGCGGTCACATCCGCCTCGCGGAGGCGGGCCGGGTGCTGGTGGACCGGCCGCTGGCGACCGCCGTTCAACGGCAGGAGGGGCTGGCGCGGGTCGAGTGACGGCCCGCCGGAGTTAATCGTAATCCGCTCTCCTCGCCCGGTATCGTGCGCCGAAAGCGGAAGGAACGGTTGACGAGAGCGGGCGACGAGAGCGGGAGACGGGAAGAACGAGGACGCGAACGGGAACGCGGATACAACCAATCCGGGAGGCGAAGTCATGAACCAGCGTGTGAGCGGACGGCGAATGGTTTGGCTCGGTATCGTGTGTCTGGTCTCCTGGGCCGGCCTGGCCCCCGCGCAGACCGGCGGCGGCAAGGCCCCGTCCTGGCCGAAGGACTGGGTGGCCTTCGGGCCCGTTGCCCCGACGCCGGCGATAGAGGCCGGCAGCGCGCCGACCCGCTCAGCGCTGTTGCCCGGCGCGGCGCTGAAGGACATCCCGGCATCGCTCGAGATCGGCGGCGCGCGCGTCGAGGGCCGCCCGGTGACCCTCGACGCCGACAACCGGATTGACCTCAACGCGCTGTTCGGTGACGGGGCGCGCGGCCGGACGGTCTACCTGCTCGCCCCGCTGCGCGTCGAGCAGGACACGACGGCCCGGCTGGGCGCCGGGGCCGACTGGTTCATGCAGTGGTGGCTGGACGGCGAACCGGTCTTCGATACCCTGGCGCAAGGCAATAAAAAAACGCCCATCGCGCCGGACAATCACGTGGTGGACGTGCCGCTGCGCAAGGGCGATCATGTGCTGGCCGTCGCGGTGATCAGCGGGAGCGGCGGATTCACGCTGGCCGCCGGCGACCCGGCCCACCGTCCGGCAACGCCGTCCGACTACGCCGAGGCCATGGCGGCCGGCCGGGCCTCATTCGGCGGCCACTGGTCGGAAGTGGTTGATTTTGTCGCAGTGCGGCGCGCGTACCGGCGGGCGGCGGACGCGGCCGCTACGGACTCGGAGAAGGCCGCGGCCCTCCTGGCGCTCGGCGGGGCCTATATGTCGGATATGCAGGTGACGAATAGGGCGCCCGTCCGGGAGGCGTGCGAGCAGGTGCTTGCCTTGCCGAAAGCCACAACCCAGCAGCGCGCCACCGCCCACCTGACGCTCGCCGAAACCTGGCTGGCGGAAAACAAGATCGCGGCGGCCCGCGAAGCGTGCGACCAGGCGCAGTCGGCCACGGGTGATGTCCGGATCCACCCGCGGGCGCAGATGATGCGGGCCCGCTGCTCGGCGCAGGCGCGCGAGTACCCGCGCGCGCGGAGCGAACTCGACGAGGCGCTCGGCATGGAGAAAGCGGACGGATTCCTGAAACAGCAGGCGGCCGCCCTGCGCGCGGCGCTCCTGCTGCTGCCGCGCCTGCGCCCCGAGCGGCCGCGCCTGTTCTTCAACGACGAGACCTGGCCGGCGGTACGCGAGCGGGCGCTGACCACGGAACGCGAGCGCTTTGAACAGGCCGCGGCCCGGGCCCGGGACCTGCCGGCCAGCACCATTCGGCCCGCCGACTGGGGCATGCAGGCGATGGAGGCGGCCTTCGTGTACCGGATGACCGGCGACCTCGCCGTGCTGGACAAGGTCCGGGCGATGCTACGGGCGACCGTGGGTCACTGGCGGCACGATCGCCAGTTCAACGCCTATTCCCACTCGCGCATCGGCTGGCTGGCGGCCCTCGACTGGACCTGGAACGACCTCGTGCCCGCCGAGCGCACCGGGCTGGCCGCGGATATGCTCGACTACCTCTCGACCCTTTACAAGGAAGACGAGGCGCGCGGAAAATTGAACGGGTTTCCCCATTACTATGAGCGCGAGGTGTACTGGTACGGCGGGTTGGGGCTGTTCTATCCCGAGGCCGACGACGTGGCGCTGGCCCGGGCGCTCACGATTCTGGCCGAAGGGTATCGCCAGAACCGGCAAGCCATCGGAGACCGCCTCAACGTGGGCGGCGACGACGGAGCCTGGCAGGTCAACCTGGGGTATTCGCTGGCGATGCTGCCCACGTCGCATACCTGGGACTTCCTCTATACCTGGCAATCGGCACTGGGGCTCGACATCCCCGACGCTTGGGTCAATATCGGCGTGCCGCCGGACTATGCGTTGCGCCTGGTCCTGGCCCTGGGCCGGCCGGCCCATCGGGTCTATCCTGAAACCTGGGCCGACGGACGGCTCGCGCATTTCGGGTATTCGCGCACCTGCCCGTTCATGCGGGCCGACCTGCTCTACGACCACCTCGCGCAGTTCGTGCATTTCTTTGGCGCGCGCTATCCCGACCACGCGGCCGTGGCCCGCCACCTCTATCGCCGGATCGGTGACAAGGTGGGGCCCGCGTCCGGCGAGTACCCCGTGTTCCGCTACCTGATGACCGGCCTCGATGAGGCGGGTCCGTCGGCCTTGCCCGCCGGCCTGCCGGTCGCGCGCCATTTCGAGGGGGTGGGGCAGGTCCTGATGTCGTCCGGATTCGGGCCCGACGATACCTACGCCCTGTTCATCGTGGGCGGCGGCAAGACGTCGCCCGAATATACCACGGCCTCGAATCACCGGGACGCCACCCATTTCTCCATTTACCGCCGGGGCTACCTGGCCCTGGACAGCGGCGTCGAGAAATCCGGCGCCTCGGAGGCCAATTACTATTATCAGACCGTGGCCCATAACGCCGTGCTGATGTACATGCCCGGCGAAACCTTCCCAGGCACCGCGTCCAACGGCGGCGGCCAGCAGCACCTTCACACCCTGGCCAGGCCGCTGGCCTTCGAAAGCGACCGCCTGTTTGCCTACGCGGCGACCGATGCCACGCGCACCTACCACGAGGATAAGTGCGCCCAAATGGTCCGCCAGCTCCTGTTCCTGCCCCCGGCCCACGTCCTGGTGTTCGACCGGGTCACGGCCGCGAAAGCCGAGTATCCCAAAGCCTGGCTGCTGCATACCGCCAACGAGCCCGTCATCGAGGGGCGCGAATTCCGCGCCGACCAGGCGCATGGCCG
>CAZUYI010000148.1:0-6853 GCA_964624095.1 uncultured Verrucomicrobiota bacterium
GGAAGGCGTGGAAGGCCTGGTGCACGTGTCGGAAATCTCCTGGGTCCAGCGCGTGGGCCGGGCTTCCGACGTCCTGTCCATCGGCCAGGAAGTGGACGCCGTGGTGCTGAACATCAACCGGGCGGACCAGAAAATTTCGCTGGGCATCCGCCAGACCACGGCCAACCCGTGGGATACGGTGCGCGAGAAGTATCCCGTCGGCACCCGCATCCAGGGTCTGGTCCGTAATTTCACCTCCTACGGCGCCTTCGTCGAGCTGCAGCAGGGCATTGACGGCATGATCCACGTCTCCGACATGTCCTGGACGCGCAAGGTCAACCATCCCTCCGAAGTCCTCAAGAAGGGCGACACCGTCGAGGTCGTGGTCCTGGAAGTGGATCCGACCAACCAGCGCATCAGCCTCGGGCTCAAGCAGGCGCAGAACGACCCGTGGTCCACGATCGCGGAACGTTACACGGTCGGCCAGATGGTCACCGGCAAGGTCTCGAAGCTGGCGTCGTTCGGGGCGTTCGTGAGCCTCGAGGAGGGGATTGACGGCCTGGTGCACATTTCGCAGATCGGCGAGCAGCACGTCGAGAAAGTGCGCGACGTGCTGAAGATGGGCCAGGACGTGACCGCCCGCGTGGTGAAGATCGATCCCATCGAGCGGCGCATCGGCCTGAGCATCAAGGCCGCGGCCACCCCGGACGCCGAGTTCGTCGTGCAGGAGGACATGCTCACCGGCCTGAAGCCGGGCGAGGACCTGGTGGACCTGGCCGGGGCGTTCGACGAGGCCTTCGGCGTGAACAAGGCCAACGGCCAGGTGCAGGAATGGCGCCCGGGCGAACCGCAGGAAGCGCCCGGCGGCAAACCCGACGAGCCGAAAGGCTGAGCGCGGGCCCGCGGGGCGGCGCGCCGGACAGGCGCCATGAACATCCCTGCAGAACGTCAGCTCGAACGGCTGGCCGCGCGCAGTGTGGACCTGGTCTCGCGGGCGGAGCTGAGCCGCAAGCTCGAGGCCGCCGCGGCGGCCGGGCGGCCGCTCCGCGTCAAGTACGGGGCCGATCCCTCGGCTCCGGACATCCACCTCGGCCACGTGGTGGTGCTCACCAAGCTGCGCGAATTCCAGGATCTGGGCCACACGGTGGTGTTCATCATCGGCGACTTCACCGGCCTGATCGGCGACCCGTCGGGCCGGTCGGACACGCGTCCGACGCTTTCGCGCGAGCAGATCGCCGCCCATGCCCGGACCTACCAGGAACAGGTGTTCCGGGTGCTCGACCCAGCGCGGACCGAGGTCCGGTTCAACTCGGAATGGTGCGCCGGGCTGGCTTTCGAGGATGCCCTGCGGCTCGCGGGCCGCGCGACGGTGGCCCAGCTCCTGGCGCGCGACGACTTCCAGAAGCGGTTCCGGGAGAACCATCCGATCTCGCTGGTCGAGTTCCTGTACCCGATCGTGCAGGGCTACGATTCCGTCCAGGTGCGGGCGGACGTCGAGCTCGGGGGCACCGACCAGCTGTTCAACCTGCTGATGGGCCGCGACCTGCAGAAAGCCTTCGGCCAGGAACCGCAGGTGGCGTTGACCCTGCCGCTGCTCGAGGGGCTGGACGGCGCCCGGAAGATGAGCAAGAGCCTGGGCAACTACGTGGGCATTACGGAGCCGCCCCGCGAGATGTTCGGCAAGCTGATGTCCATTCCCGACGCCCTGATCCCGCGCTACGCGTCGCTGGCGCTCGGCCGCCCGGAATCGGAGACGGAGGCGCTGCGCGAGGCGCTGGCGCGGGGCGCGCGGCATCCGCGCGACGCCAAGGACGAGCTGGCCCGCGCACTCGTGGCCCGGTTCCACAGCCCGGAGGCCGCGGCGGCGGCCTCGGCCGAATTTGCGCGCATCTTCCGCGAGGGCCAGGCGCCCGACGACATCCCCGAGGTGCGTCTCCCGGCGTCGCTGTGCCAGGACGGCAAGACCTGGATCGTGGCGCTGCTGGTGCACGCCGGCCTGGCCGACAGCCGCGGCGCCGCCCGGCGCCTGGTGGAACAGGGCGCGGTGAAGGTGGGCGGCGCCCGGATCACCGATCCCGGCGCCGCCATCGAGATCCCGGACGGGTGCGTGATCCAGGCCGGCAAGCGCCGGTTCGCCCGCATCGTCTCCGGCTGAACGGCGCCCGGCCCGTCAGGCATCCCGGTCGGCGGGCCCGGGCGCCGGCACGCGCTTGACCAGGTAATAGCCGGCCGCCAGGCCCACCACCAGGGCCGCGATGGCCAGCACGTTGGCCGCCACCAACTCGCGCGGCTCCATGATGATGATCTTGCGGGCGACGGCGATGATAGCGACCAGGAGCACGACTTCCACGCGGAAACACTCGTCGCGCAGGTAGGCCTTGATGGTTTCGAGCAGCTCGAGCCCGATCAGCACCATCAGGAAGAATCCGAACAGCTCGAGCAGCGTCTTGAGGTCGAGCAGCAGAAACGGCGGCGCCACGAGCCGCTGCACCAGCACGACGCACAGCTCGAGGGTGGCCAGCAGCACCACGATCATCATCAGGGCCAGCAGCACGGTCACGACCAGCCGCTCGACGCGTTTTAACAGCCGTACGATGAGCGGCATGCGCACCTCCTGGGCCGGCCGGGCTCGCCCGCCTCCTGCCTGCGTGTGATGTCCGTGCTACGGCAGCGGGAACCGGTCCGTCAGGGCATGCACCTCCTGCCGGACGGACGCCTGCTCGGGTTCATCGGCGGGCTGGCGCAGCACGCGGCCGATCCAGGCGGCGATCTTCCGCATCTCGGGTTCCCGCATCCCGCGGGTCGTGACCGCCGGGGTTCCGACCCGGATTCCGGAGGTTACGAACGGCGTGCGGGGATCGAACGGGATCATGTTCTTGTTGACGGTGATCCCGGCGGCGTCGAGGGCCGTGGCGGCCTCCTTGCCGGTGAGGCCGAGGGGCGTGACATCGGCCAGCATGAGGTGATTGTCGGTGCCGCCGGAGACGATACGCAGGCCTTCGGCCTTGAGGGCCTCGGCCAGGGTCTGGGCGTTGCGGACGACCTGTTCCTGGTACGTTTTGAAGGCGGGCTGCAGCGCCTCGTGGAAGCAGACGGCCTTGGCCGCAATGATGTGCATGAGCGGGCCGCCCTGCAGGCCCGGGAAGATCATGCGGTCAATGTCCTGGGCAAACCGGGCCTGGCACAGGATGAGCCCGCTGCGCGGGCCGCGCAGGGTCTTGTGGGTGGTGGTCGTCACGAAGTCCGCGTGGGGCACGGGAGAGGGATGACAGCCGGCGGCCACGAGCCCGGCAATGTGGGCCATGTCCACCATGAGATAGGCCGAGACGCTGTCGGCGATGGCGCGGAAGCGCTTGAAATCCAGGATGCGCGGGTAGGCGCTGGCGCCGGCCACGATGAGCTTGGGCTGGTGCTGTTTCGCCATCGCGGCGATCTCGTCGTAGTCCAGGGTCTCGGTCTCGCGGCTGACGCCGTAATGCATCACGTTGAAGAGCCGGCCGGAGAGGTTGGTCTTCATGCCGTGCGTCAGGTGTCCGCCGGCGGTGGGGCTCATGGCCAGGATGCGGTCGCCGGGCTGCAGCACGGCCAGGTAGACCGCCAGGTTGGCCGAGCTGCCGCAGTGGGGCTGGACATTGACGTGCTCGGCGCCGAAGAGCTGGACGGCGCGGTCTATGGCCAGGCGCTCGGCTTCGTCCACGTGGATGCAGCCGTTGTACCAGCGTTTGCCCGGATAGCCCTCGGCGTACTTGTTGGTGAGCAGCGAGCCGGCTGCTTCGAGGACCGAGGGGCTCACGTAGTTTTCCGAGGCAATCAGCTCCAGGTTGGCGGCCTGCCGCTCCGCCTCGTGGCGCAGCACGGCGTAGATTTCCGGATCGGCCTCGTACACCGCGGCGGGCTCGCCGGGGTGGACGGTATAGCGCTGGATCTTCCGCACGCGCCGGTGGTGGCGCTCGCTGGAGTCGAAGTCCTCCTTGAGCCAGGCCTCCAGGATGGCCCGCGCCTCGGCGAGGGACACCAGTTCGCCGCCGAGCACCAGGACGTTGGCGTTGTTGTGGGCGCGGGCCATTTTGGCCATGCGGGGGTTCAGGCACAGCGCCGCGCGGACGCGCGGGAACTTGTTGGCCACGATGCTCATGCCGATGCCCGTGGTGCAAATCAGGAGCCCCTGGTCCACCAGGCCCCGCGAGACCTTGGCGGCCACGAGGGCGGCCACATCCGGGTAATCCACCGATTCCTTGCGGAAGCAGCCCAGGTCCTCCACCTGGACGCCTTGTTCCGCCAGGCAGCCCTTGAGGGCTTCCTTCATGTCATAGCCGCCGTGATCGGCGCCCATCGCTAGTTTCATGTTGGCCTTCTCTTCCCGGGCCCGGGCAGCCCTGTTACCCGCTCCGCCCGCCCCTCGCGCGCAGGTGCATGATCAGGTCCAGCAGGGCCGACTCGATCTCCTCCCGGATATCCCGATAGTCCCGGATACCGCCCCCGATCGGATCCGAAATGTCGCCGCCGCCGGACCCGCGATCAAAGGACTTCAGCAGGCGAACCCGATCCCGCGCCTGGGGATACCGGCTCATTACGTCGCAGGCATGCGCTGCGGTCATTACCACAACCAGGGCCGCGCCGTCAACCATTTCCCGCGTCAAAGGCCGGCTGCGGTGCCCCCGCAGGTCAATGCCGTGTTCCGCCAGCACGGCCACCGCCGCCGCGCTGGCCGGCTGGCCGGATCCGGCATGCAGGCCGGCGGAGCCGACGGTCCACCCGCTGTCCGGGCCCAGGTGATGCCGGAGCAGGTATTCCGCCATGGGGCTGCGGCAGAGGTTGCCCGTGCACACGAAGAGGAGATGACGGGGCGGCGCGGATTCCGCGCCGTGCGCCTCGTCATGGGAATCCGGGCGTTTCATGGGTGTCCTGATGGGGTTCCGGGTTCCGGGTTCAGGGCCCGGCCTGCCGCGGCCCAAATGGCCGCGGCCGGGATGGCGCCGGCCCGGAGGATGGCGCAGCCATCGGGCCCGGCTTTCACGACCGTGCTGGGCATGCCGCCGGGCGCGGGCCCGGCATCCAGCACCAGGTCGGCCGCCTCGCCGAGCGACGCCGCCGCGTCCGCGGCGGTGCGGGCAGGGGGGCAGCCGCTGCGGTTTGCGCTCGTGACGCGCAGCGCCCCCCCGGCGGCCCGCAGCAGGGCCAGGGTCGCCGGGTGATCCGGCACGCGGAATCCTTCCCAGCGCATCCCGGCCTTCAGCACGAGTGTCAAGGCGCCCGGCCAATACCGGGCCGCCAGGGCGCGGCCGGCGCGGCTGAAGTCGGCCGGCCACGCGTCCACCTGTTCCACGCCGGCCACCAGCAGCGGCACCGGTTTGCCCATCGGGCGCCCCTTGGCGGCATACAGGCGCGCCTCGGCCTCCGGCCGGCGGGGATCGGCGGCAATCCCATAGACGGTGTCGGTGGGCAAAATGACCAGCCCGCCCGCGCGCAGCACCGACGCCGCCTCCCCGATCACGCGGGAATCGGGCGGCCCGGACAGCGGGAGGGTCAGCAGGCGCGGCATGGCGGAACCTCAGCGCACCTTGACGTCGAGGGCCTTCAAGCCCAGGAGGAGATCGGCGGCGCGCTGCAAGACGGGGTCGCCGGCCACGCGCTGGATCAGGATCCGGTCCTGGCGGTGCCGCTCGGAGTTCTCGGCGAACAGGTCGGGCTCTTCCCCGGCCACGGCGTCGTCCTCCGGCTCGTCAGACGGGCTCACGGTGACGTGAGGCACGACGCCCACGCCGTAGTAGGCGGGGCCCCGGACCAGCTCGATGCGGCGCGTGGCGACATACAGCACGCGGGTCTCCGAGAGCGGCACGCCCTCGCGCAGCCGGTCGTCGCCGCGGGTCGGCGCCCCGATCAGCAAGCAGCCCGGCGCGCCGCGCAGCAGGGCGGCCAGCGCCTCGGCGGCGCCGCGGGTGTCGCCGTCCACGAGCACCATCGCCGGCTTGGCCAGCAGCGGACGGGCGGGCCCGGCCTCGCAGACGGACACCGTCTCGCCGCGCCCGTCGTGCACGGTCAGCAGGCGCTCGCCCGCCGGCACGAACAGGCTGCCTACCGCGGCCACGGAGTCCAGGTCCGCGCCGCCGGCGCCGCGCAGGTCCAGGATCACGCCAAACACGTTGGACTCGCGCCAGAGGCTCAACTGCTCCGCGATACGGGCGCCCGAGTCCGGGTACAGGCCGTTGACCTTCAGGTAGCCGATTCCCTGGGGCCAGGTTTCCTGCGTGCCGGTGACGGGCATCTGCACCGCGGCCCGGGAAACGGTCACCGTGCGGCAGGCCTCCGACGCGGGCTCGGGGCGGATCGCCAGGGTCAGGAGTTCGTCCCGGCCGCCGCGCAACTGCGCCACGGCCTCCTCGAGAGGGAGCCCCTCCGTCTCGAGCCCGTCAATGCGGACGATGACGTTGGAGACCTGAAGCCCGGCGGACTCGGCGGGGCTGTTGCTGTGCACGGCCGCGATCTGGAGCCGGCGGTCCACGAGCTGCACCGTGCAGCCGATGCCGTAGAACCGGCCGAGGTCCTCTTCCTGGCGCTGGCGGGCCTGGGCGGGATCCAGCACTTCGCCCCCGGCCGGATCAATGGTCGCCACCAGTGCCTCGAGCAGGTTGCTCTCCATCGAGTCGGCGTCCACGACCACGCGCCGTTCCTCCAGCAGGGCGGCCAGTTCGGACACGCGCGGCCCCAGGGCCTTGAGCCCGGCGGCCGACGGGTTGGACTCCGCGGCCGCGCCGCAGGCCGCGGCGGCCGCCAGGACGAGCACGAGAGGGCGATGTGTCATGACAGGGTTTCCGCTTGGGATTGGACGCGCTCGTTGCCGCGCCGGACTTTTTCCTTCAGGCTCTGCTTGTGG
>CAZUYI010000149.1:0-2125 GCA_964624095.1 uncultured Verrucomicrobiota bacterium
GTAACGGTGGACGATCGAAGCCTGCAGGGAGAACATCCGCGATGACACACACACGAGCGGCGGTAGCGGCGGCGTGCGTGCTGGGCATGACGGGGTGGCTGACCGGCATGGCGCGGGCGGCCGGGGCGCCGGCCTGGCCGGCGGAGTGGACGGCCTTCGGGCCCGTGCCGCCGGCCGCGGGCATGGAGCGGGCCGGACGGCCGACTCGGGACCACCTCGTGCCGGGTTCGGCCCTGGTCTCGATTCCGGCCGCGCTGGAGATCGGTGGCCAGACGTATAAGGGCCAGCCGGTATCCCCGGATACCGAGGGACGGGTTGATCTCGGCGCGTTCTTCGGCGGCGTCGAGCGCGGGACGACGGTCTACCTCATGGCCGTGGTCAAGTCGGCACAGGCCCAGACCGTGAAACTCGGCGCGGGCGCGGACTGGTGGATGCAGTGGTGGCTGGATGGCGTACCGCTCTACGACACGCTGGCCGGGGGTAACGTGAAGGGACCCATCGCCACGGACAACCACGTGTTCGAGGTGCCGCTGAAGGCCGGGGACAACGTGCTCGCCGTCGCGGCTGTCAGCGGCAGCCGCGGCTTCGCTCTGGCCGCGGGCGACCCGGCTGCGGGAACCCCGACTGCGCGCTATACGCAAACCATGGCGGCGGGCCGCGAGAAGCAGAAGAGGGTCGCCAAACTGCAAGCCACCTCCGAGCTGGCGTCGGCGGCGCGCGCCGATTTCGAGCGCGCTGCCGCCCTGGCCGCGAACGATGCCGAGCGCGCCGCCGCGCTGCTCGAGCTGGGCAACGCCTGCGTCGACGACCCGGACCCCGCCTGCCGCCCGGCGGCGCGCGCCGCGTACGGACGCGTTCTCGAGCTGCCGTTCACGGTCGGCCAATGGCCCCAGGCGCGGTCGCGCGCGGAAGCGCTGATCGGCCTCGCCCGCTGCCGCCTGGCCGAACGTGATTATGCCGCCGCGCGCGCCGCGCTCGACAAAGCCGCCGAGCCGCTCGCACACGGGCAATTACGCCAACGTCTCGCCGTCCAGCCGACGATCGAGATGTTGATGGCGAGGATCAGTCTGCGCACCGGCGATGTCTCCGGCGCGCGCCGCCGTCTCGATGCGTGGCACGCGAAGCTGGCCGCCATCGCGGATGCGGATGATGCCGATGGTATTCGCCTTCAGGCCCGACGGGCCATGACCGAGACAGACCGCCTGCGAGCTTCAGCGGACATGCTCGAAGAATGGCGGCGGCTGCGGGAAACACCGGCCGCGGCCGAGCGCGCGCCCGCGCCCGGGCCGGAACCGCCAACCCCGACCGAACTGCTGCGGCGCCTCGAACGCGGGCGCCCGCGCCTGTTCCTCAACCAGCGGACGCTCGGGCAACTGCGCGAACGGAAGCGGACTCCGTTTCAGGCGGAGTGGCTGAAGGAACTGAGGCGCCTGGTCGAGGCCGGCCCGCGCCCGCCGACGGTTGATGACGCGTTCAAGCATAAGCTGCTGCGGGAAGGCGGAAGATCCTATGGCCCCACGAGCAGTCCGCGGGTCGGTGGAGGCCCCTGGGGCACCTATGCCGTGCAGGCGGCCTTCGTCTGGCTGCTGACCGGCGAACGGTCGTACTGCGAGCGCGCGGTCGAATGCCTCGAGCACGCCGCCGCCTGCTGGGACCTGATCTACCGCGACCGGCGCCTGCCCGCCGCTCGAGTATACGAACGCATCCATACGCTGACGGCCTACGATTGGCTGTACGACGAGCTGTCGGCGGCGCAGCGGACCGAGCTGGCAGCACGCCTGTTCCCGGCGCTGCGTTCGGTGTACGAGTTCTGGCGCGCGGGCCGGCCAGGGTTCCGCGACATTTATACCGACACGGTCATGGGCTGGTACCTGGGCCTGGCGCTGCTGGACACGGACGCGCCGGAGGCGCCGGCGGACGAACTGCTGGATATCCTGCGCGAAGGCTACCTCCGGCACATCAACATCTTCACCGATCTGCAACACACGGTGGACGGGCTGGAACTCTACGGCTCACTTGGTTACGCGAACCAGAATCCGGTGAGCGAAATCGTTTTCCTCGAATCGTTCCGCGCGGCGACCGGCGCGGAATTCGGACACTGGTTCCCGAAGCGCTCGATCGGACT